>NZ_JASGFD010000041.1:0-49606 GCF_047605705.1 Silvibacterium sp.
CTAAGAACAGGCCAATGAAGCAGCGACTTCTTCCCACGATTGCTCTGCTCGCCGTGTCTCCTCTGGCAGCCTCGGCGAGCTCCCCTCTATCGCGGCAGCAGGCTGCCTCCACGCCGGCGTCGCCGGCCCCAACCACCCGGGCAGCACAGACCACCAGTTCGCCCACGCAGGCGGGCGGCGTCATTCACGGCACGGTAAAGTCGGGCACGACGCCGCTGCCCGGCGTGAGCATTACGGCGACGAACACGCTCACCGGCAAGCGCTATTCCACCGCGACCGATGCGACCGGCGCCTACAGCATGACCATCCCGGCCAACGGCCGCTATGTGCTGAAGGCCGAGCTCGCCGCGTTTGCTAACTCCACCGGAGAGGCGCTGCTGAACGCCACCGGCCACGACCGCACCGTCGACCTGACGCTGACGCTGGCCTCGCGCGCTGCAGCACAGCAGCAGCAGGAGAACGCCTCGGCCACCGTCGGAGCACGCCAGTACGGCAGCGGACGCGGCTCTCAGAACCTTTCTCTGACAGGATCGGCCTCGGACCTCATCGCCGCAGCGACTGGCAGCGGAGCCGCCGAGAGCTCCACGCAGCTGCCCAGCCTGGCCAGCTCGACCGATACCTCGACCGAATCCGTGGCCGTAGCCGGCAACACCGGCTCAACCGATCCCTTTGCCGGCATGCACCCCGGTGACGGCCCTCCCGACGGCGGGCCTGACGGACAGGGTGGTCCCGGTGGCGGCGGCCCTGGCGGTGGAGGACCCGGCGGCGGTGGTCCCGGAGGAGGCGGCCCTGGAGGCGGTGGACCTGGCGGCGGCGGCTTCGGAGGCGGTGGTGGCGGATTTGGCGGAGGCGGAGGGGGACGCGGCTTCGGCGGTCGCGGCAACTTCCGCAACTTCAATCCGAACAAGCCGCATGGCGCCATCTTCTGGAACGGCGGCCCGTCCACCTTCAACGCGCAGAACTTCTCCATCCGCGGCGCGCAGGTGGAGCAGCCCAGCTACGACTCGAACCGGTTCGGTTTGACGTTTCTGGCTGCGCCTTACATCCCGAAGATCCTCGAGCACGACAACAAGGATTTTCTCTTCTTCTCTCTCTCCGGCACACGCTCCTCCTCGCCCTTTGACGAGTACGCGACCGTGCCGACGGCCCTGGAGCGCACCGGCGACCTGTCCGGGCTTACCAACAGCGCCGGCGCGGCCGTGACCATCTACGATCCGAAGACCGGCCTGCCGTTCACGTCGAACACCATCCCCACCTCGCGCATCTCCTCGCAGGCCGCCGCGCTGCTCAACTACGTGCCGCTGCCGAATCTCTCCGGCACAACGCAGAACTATCGCGAACTCTCGACCGCAGGGACGAACACCACGACCCTCGGCCTGCGCGTGATCCATAACTTCGGCAGCGGCGGCAACCAGCAGGCCCTGCGCAGCATGGTGCGCCGCATGATGGGCCAGGGCAGCACACAGCTCACGCAGAACATCAGCGGCAACTTCAACTACAGCCACTCCGCAGCAGACAGCCTCAATGTCTTCCCCGGCCTCGGTGGCAAGACGCAAACGCACCAGTATTCGCTGCAAGTCGGCTACACGGTGAGCAAGGGCCACATCACCGACAATCTGAACGGCACCTGGAACTACACCGACGCCCAGACGATGAACTACTTCACCAATACGACCGATATCGCGAACCAGATCGGTCTGAATGGGCTGCCGACCAATCCCCTGCTCTATGGACTGCCGAACCTCACGCTGAACCAGTTCACCAGCATGAGCGAGCAGGCGCCGAACTTCCAGCAGAACCAGACCATCGGCCTCTCGAATATGGTGGCGTGGTTCCACGGCAAGCACAATGTGCGCTTCGGTGGAGACATCAAGCGTGTGCACCAGAACATGCTGAGCGAGACCAACCCGAGCTATACCTTCACCGGCCTCTATACCGAAGCGCCGGGAACCAGCACGAGCACCTCGACCGGAGACTCGACCACCGGCTCCTCGCTCGCCGATCTGCTCCTCGGCCTGCCGCAGGCTACCAGCATCACCGCGCCCTACCAGAAGGCGTACCTGCGCGAAAACACTTACGACGCCTATGTGCAGGATGACTGGCGCGCGCTCAAGAACCTCACCATCCTGGCCGGACTGCGCTGGGAGTACTTCTCGCCCTACTCCGAAAAGTACGACCGTCTCGCTGAACTCGACATAGGCTGCGACTTTGCCTGCGTGGCTGAGGTCACGGCCGGCGGCATCGGCCCTTATAACGGCAAGTATCCGCGCACGCTCGTCAATCCCGAACGCGGCAACTTCTCTCCCCGCATCGGTATCGCGTGGCGCGCGGTCAAGGACACGGTGGTGCGCGCCGGCTACGGCATCAACTTCGCCAACGGCCAGTATGTGAAGTTCGTGAATGACTTTGCCTTCCAGGCTCCATTCGCCAACGTGCAGACCAACACCAACTCGCTGACGGCAACGCCGACCTACACGCTGGCCGATGGCTTCGCGGCGACACCTCCCACGTACGGCAACTACGCCGTCAACAAGGACTACAAGCTGCCTTACGTGCAGGTGTGGAACATCGATATCCAGCGCACGCTGCCGCTGAACATCGTGCTGAACGTGGGCTACAACGGCTCGAAAGGCACTCGGCTCGACATCGTCGACGCGCCGGGCCGCAACGCCACGGAGTCGCTCAGCGGCGTGAACTACGACTACGAGCAGTCCGTCGGCTTCTCGAACTTCAACGCCCTCACCGTGCGTCTCAACAAGCGCATGCAGCGCGGCATCGCGCTCACCGCAACCTACAAGTATTCGCACTCGATCGACGACGCGTCCTCGATCGGCGGCAACGGCGGCACCACCGCCGTCGTCGCGCAGAACTGGCAGGATCTGCTCGCCGAAGAATCGAACTCCAGCTTCGATGTCCGCCAGCAGGTGAACGGCACCTTCGTCTACGAACTGCCCTTCGGCCCGGACCAGCACTACCTGACCAGCGGCAACTTCCTCTCGAAGGCACTCAACGGCTTCTCTGTCTCCGGCACCTACGGCTTTGCCACCGGCAATCCGCTCACGCCGAACTATGAAGCCGATGTGGATGAAGTCTCGCGTGGCAGCACGGGTTCGCTGCGCCCGGACCGTGTTCAGGGCGTCTCGCTGACCACCGGCGGCGGCAAGCTCGACAACTGGTTCAACAAGGACGCCTTCACGACGCCCACCAGCACCTATGGCAACGCGTCGCGCTATTCGATCCCCGGACCGGGCACGATGACCACCGACATGTCTTTCTCGAAGACGCAGCGCTTCAGTGACATGAAGACGCTCGAGATCCGCGCCACGGTCGACAACGTCTTCAACACGGTGCAGTATTCCGGCATCGATACGACGCTCGGCTCGGCAACCTTCGGCGAGGTCACCTCGGCTGCCTCGATGCGCACCTTTACGTTCCTTTCCCGGTACCGGTTCTAGGAGGCGAATCATGAAATTACCCCGTCATCTCTGCCTCTTTACCGCCTGCTGCGTCGGCGCAGCCCAGTTGCCCGCGCTCGCGCAGGAGCAGACGAATCAGACGCCCCAGCCTGCGCTTGCGCAGCAGGGTCAGAGCCAGGACCAGTCCTCCTTCACCCTGAAGGTGACCAGCGATCTGGTGCTGACTAACGTCGTCGTCCGCGACAAGAAGACCGGCGAAGTCGTGCGCGGCCTCACGCAGAAGGACTTCAGCATCCTTGAAAACGGCAAGCCGCAGTCCATCGCGAGCTTCGACTTTGAGAGCGTGGATCAGGCCGCACCGCTGAATGAAGCCACCATCAGCGGCGTCAGCGGTAAGGGGCTTTTCAATGCGAAGACAGGCGTAGCCAAACCGGAAGAGCTGCGCAATCGCCGCCTGATCGTGCTCTTCTTCGACCTGACCTCCATGCAGCCCGAGGACATCGAACGCTCCGTCGAAGCGGCACGCGACTACATCAACAAGAAGATGGCCCCGGCCGATCTCGTCTCCGTCGTCTCACTCGATACCAACCTCTCGCTCGATCAGGACTTCACGCAGAACAAGCAGCTGTTGCTGAACGCGGTAAACAACTATGCGCCGGGCGCGGGCCAGGGCTTCCAGGCCGGAGCCACCAGCACCAGCAACCAGGTGGAAGACACCACATCCTTCACCGCGGACGAGCAGGAATACAACGACCTCAATACCGACCGCGAGCTCTTCGCCATCAGCTCCATCTCGAAGTCGCTGGCCTATATCAACGAGAAGAAATCGATGCTCTACTTCTCGGGCGGCATTCAGCGTGACGGCATCGAGAACCAGGCCTCGCTGCGCTCGGCCATCAACGCCGCCGTACGCGCCAACCTCTCTATCTACAGCGTGGATACGCGCGGACTGCAGGCCATCTCGCCGCTGGGCGACGCCACCACCGGAAGCCTGCGCGGAGCGAACAGCTACAACGGCGCAGCCCTGCAGAACAACTTCGATTCGAACTACAACACGCAGGAAGTCATGTCGACGCTTTCGTCCGATACCGGTGGCAAGGCCTTCTTCGACTCGAATGACTTCTCCCCGGCCTTCGAGCGCGTGCAGCGCGACACCTCCGCCTATTACGCTATCGGCTTCCGCTCGACCGACACACGCAAGGACGGACGCTATCGCCGCCTGACCATCAAGGTGAACCGCCAGGATGTGAAGATCGAATATCGCCCCGGCTATTACGCACCCGCCGACTTCGCACACTCCAATCGCGAAGATCGCGAACGGCAGCTCGAGGATGAGCTGGCAAGCGATCTGCCCGCAACCGACGTAGCCGTCTACCTGCAGGCGCTCTACTTCCGCACCGACGACACACACTATTTCGTGCCGGTATCCCTGGTTGTGCCGGGCTCGCAGATTCCGTTTGTGAAGGGTGGCGACAAGGACAAGGCCACGCTCGACATCATCGGCGAGGTGAAGGATGGCTCCGGCCGCTCCATCGGCCAGGCACGGCAGACCGTCAAGCTGGCCATCGACCAGGCGCAGCAGGTGCGGCAGAAGAACGTGCAGTATTCCACCGGCTTCAACCTGCCCATCGGCAAATACCACCTGAAGTTCGTCGTGCGCGAGAACGAGACCGGCCGCATGGGCTCCTTCGAGGCCGACATCCAGGTGCCGGACCAGCGCAAGATCCCGCTCAAGATGAGCTCGGTCGTACTGGCCAGCCAGATGATCCCGGCGCCGAAGAACAGCGATAACCCTCTCGACCGCGACGGACAGCAACTGGTGCCGAACCTGCCGCACGTCTTCCGCCAGGATCAGCACCTCTACTTCCTCTATGAGGTCTATGCGCCATCGCACGTGGGCGCGGCAGCCGCCGATCCCAAGGCTGCAAAGGAAGCAGAGAAGAATCCGAAGGCTCCCGTTCGCGTACTGACCAGCATCGAGTTTCTGCAGGGCGGCACCAAGAGCTTCGAAACGCCACTGGTGCAGGCCACTGCCGTGAATGTGCCCAACCGCGATGCGGTAGCCTTCCAGTTCGACGTGCCGCTGACCGGATTGAAGCCTGGTCTCTACACCTGCCAGGTGAATGTGATCGATGACGCGGGCGGCAGCTTCAGCTTCCCGCGCACCGCGGTGCTGATTCGTGAGCCCGTGGCGGCGCAGGCTCCGACAACGCAACCCGCACCGGCGCAGGGAGGCGCTTCCACTCCCGGCAATTGAGTCCGGCCTCGTCTTGATTCTCCGCCTGCCATGCGGATCGCAGGCATCGCGACACCTTTCTACCGACTATCCAGACACGCCGCTGAGAGCAGAATTCTCAGCGGCGTTTTTGCTGTGATCTCAAAAAATGCGGTCAAATTTTACTCTCAAACCATTTTTCATGTTCATTAATTCCCATTTCGGGAACGCTTGTGCCACGATAAGCACCATGTGCATGCCACTCAAGTCACCTCAAAGCCACAAAAAAGTCACCGACGCGATTGGTTACCTCATATATAGAATGTACGTAAAGCACACTGCCTGACGTTTCTCTCAAAGTAAGGGGCAGGTGATGGACATTCTTGCTGTGATATTTGGCGGGGTATGACTCCGCCTCTTTGGGCACCTTCATGCGCACCCACGGCGCCGGAAGGTTGTTCCGAAGTTCTGCCGCCATTCTCGTGTCAGTGTGATCTCAGCAATCGTCTTTGCTGAAGCAGCCTAGACCCCCGACATGGCATAAAGCTACACACTGGCGACGATCGGCCCGGCCCCCTTTCATAGCTACCAGGATTGCGAGCGGTAGCTGGATGCATGGAGGAACGGGATCCGGATGCTGCTGCCAGAAGTCAGTACGAACAGACATTTTCGTAGTAGGCATACATGCGGAGCACCCTTTGATTCCTTTCCTCCCTTCTACGCGGTTGCTGGAATTTCGTACCTCGGGGGCCGATTCGGTCCTGCTAGACGTAGACAATCAATGTCTCTGGCATGCCGAGCAGGTTGTCGAACTGACGCCGAAGGCGTTTCAGCTGCTTCACTATCTCGCCATGCACCCCCGGAAACTGATTTCCCAGGGGCAGATCACACAGCATCTGTGGCCGAACATCTTCGTCAACCCGAACAACCTCAAGAAATACATCCTTGAGGCGCGCAAGGCGCTCGGCGACGACGCAAGGCAGTCGCGCTACATCGAAACGATTCCCCGGCGCGGCTACCGGCTGCTTGCCACGGTGCACGCCCTCAACACCGGCGCCCGGGAGGCAAAGCTCAACCGTGCTCCAAACCGTACGCGGGCGTTTGTCGGCAGGGAGCAGGAGATGGAGTTCCTCCGTCACCTCTATGGCCGCGCGCGTGACGGAGAGCGTCAGCTGGTCTTTCTGACCGGACCCGCCGGTATCGGCAAAAGCGCCGTCGCCGCGGCCTTCCTCGAATGGCTGAAGCAGAACAGTCCCGAGGCGCGCCTCTGCACCGTCAACTGCTTCCGAAGCCTGCATGCCGAAGAGACGGTCAAGCCCCTCGTCTCGATGCTCGAAGACCTCTGCGAGCACGACCCCAGCGGAGCGACGGCGCAGTGCATTGAAGAGTATGCGCCTACCTGGATCCACGAGCTCTCGCCCTATCTCACCCGGCGCCCAAGCTCGCCTGCGCCTCCTGAACGGGCGGCCACCGTTTCGCATATCGTCAGCGAAGTCGTCCGCGCCATGGATCACCTGTCCGCCAATCAGCCGATGGTGCTGGTGCTCGACGACCTGCAGTGGTCGGACTATTCGACCTTCAACTTCCTGAACGCGATGGCGCGCCGGGTCGCACCGGCCAAGCTCCTCATCCTTGCGCTGTTCCGGCCCACGCGGCCGGATGCGTCCGATGCTCCCATCCGCGTGCTCAAACACGATCTGATCTGCCACGATCTCTGCCAGCACATCAGCCTCCAGCCGCTCTCGCGAGATGAGGTGAAGAGCTATCTCTCTGCGGCAGCGGATTCCTCCGCACTCTCCGAGGCGGCGATCGATCGCTTTCACATGCTTTCCGGAGGCACGCCCTTCGTCATGCGTGCGCTCTCCGACGAGCAGGACATGTTGACAGCGTTTCCGCAGGGCGCGGACGCCGGGGCCGGGCATCCTGGCGAAGCCCTGCTCTGCCTTCCCCGCAAGGTGGAGCAGTTCCTCGAGGTGGAGCTGGCCACACTGTCGCCCGCGGACCTCTCGATCCTCGAGGCCTGCAGCATCGTCCGCGAGCCATTCGGCGCCATGGAGATCGGTGCGGCGCTGGGCCAGGAGGCTACAGCCGTGCAGGACACCCTGGCGCGATTTGCCCGCGCCGGCGAGATCCTCCGTCGGTCCCGGACCAAGTCCTCCTCCTGCGAATTCCAGCTCGAGTTTTATCGCGAAGGCATCTACGCCCGCATCCCGCCCGAGCGCCGCGAGCAGATGCACCGCCGTCTCGCCGTATGGCTCGAGGAGCACTCCGCGCTGCTCGATCCGGAGATAGGAGAGCGCGTCGCGCATCACTTCGAAGAGGCGAAGGAGTGGAAACGGGCCGTGCCCTATGTCCTGCTCTCCTCGGATGAAGAAGATCGAACGCCCGCTCTCGGACATGCGATCAGGCTCCTCTACAAGGAACGAGCCTGATACTTTCCCTGCTGCTTCGGGATGCAGACTATCGCCTCTTCACTTTTGCCTGAACCACTTCATCGATATGCCGTTGGTTCCACTGACCGCAAGCAAGAACGCAGTCCAATTTTAAGAATGGCGGAGTCCATTAGCCGTGAGTTCGTTGCACCCTTTCCCCCATCCGCTGTCGCGTTCCAAATCTGTTCGCGCTCGTTCCACCGCTTCCGGCAAGGGCGTCACCGCTACAGGCTTGCCGGCCCGCGCAGACAATCGCTTCCCGGCCTCTCCGCGGTTGACCGGCACCGTCTCCGGGATGGTGCGTTCGCAGGCCGAGGAGAGCGATATCTCACACTGGCTGGCAGCGCTGCGCGATCACGACGAGGTCACCTACCAGCACAGCATTCATCTCGCCGAGCTGGTCGCCGGCTTTGCCGCGTTTCTGGGCCTCGCACGGATTCATCAGCTCTATCTGATCCGCGCGGCGCTGCTGCATGACGTAGGCAAGATCACCATCCCGCGTGAGCTTCTCGCCAAGACCGGCCTCATCGATGCCCGCGAGTATGAGCATCTCCGCTCCCATGCCGAAGCCGGCTTTGTCATGCTGATGAGCGGCACCGGATTACCTGCCGAGATCATCGATGTCGTCCGGCATCATCACGAAAAGCTCGACGGCTCGGGCTATCCGGATGGGCTCATCGCTTACCAGATCGCGCCCGCGGTGCGGCTGGTTACGATCTGCGACATCTACGCAGCTCTCACCGAGCATCGCCCCTACCGCACGCCGCTGAAGCCGGCGGAAGCCCTCACCGAGATGGAGTCGCTGCATGGGCAGCTCGACTCGATGCTGCTGATGCAGTTCCGCCTTTTTATCCTGCGCTCCCATTCCCTGCGTCAGAGGATGTTGTCGCTTCTGCGCGGCATGACGACGCACTGGCTTCCGGGCGCGGCCTGGATCACGCAAAGACGGATGCAGTCCAGCCACTAAGAAGAAAAGCCAGGCCTCTCGGCCTGGCTTTTCCCTTCTCGCATCGCTTCTCTACCAGCGATAGCGCATCGTCCCGTACAGCGTACGCATCAGGCCGGGATAGCAGCCCGTCGAGCTGTAGCATGAGGCCACGTAATTGCGATCGCCGAGGTTCGTTGCGTTGAACTGAATCCGCGTGCCGCGCAGCCAGCGATTGTCGCTCGAGAAATCGTAATGGGCTGCTGCATCGAACAGCGTCACACCCGGCACCTTGAACGAATTCACGTCATCGCCCCAGCTTGCGCCCACGAAGCGGCCACCCGCGCCACCGCCGAAGCCATGGAAGATCGAGGCCGGCACCGTGTAGTCGAACCACAGCGACGCCATGTTCAGAGGCACGCCGTACTGGACTTCGTCCTGCGTCGTCCTCGTCACGCCGTCCACACCGGTGTCATCCGTATCAGACTTCGAGTAAAGCGACTTCAGATGCGTGAAGGAAGCCGTGTAGCTGAGCGAATGCGACAGGCTGGCATGGGCTGAGAGCTCGACACCGCGCGTGCGGATCTCACCCACCGCAATCGTGAAGTTCGGATTGTTCGGATCGGTGGTGCCCACATTCTGCTCTGCCAGGTCATAGACGGATGCAGTGAGGAACATGTTCTGTGAGGCCGGCTGATATTTCACGCCCACTTCGTACTGGCGTCCGGTCGTCGGGGGCAGCGGCTCATTGTTCTCGCCGAGGCTGAGATCGGGCTCGAACGAAGTCGTGTAGCTGAAGTACGGCGCGAAGCCCTTGCCCAGCAGATACGACGCACCTGTGCGCCAGGTCAGCTTGCTCTGGTCCTCGTTAAAGATACTGCCGTAGTTCTCGTACTCTTTGAACCAGTCCTCACGCACGCCAGCCGAGGCGCGCAGATGACCGACAGATACCTGGTCCTGGAAGTAAACACCAGTCTGGTTCGAGTCGACATACTCAAAGCCATCGATGATTGGATCGACCACCGTGACGTAATACTTCGGATGGAAGATGTTGATCGACGCGACGTCGCCCGAACCCCAGTGCCAGTGCTCATCGAAGTGCGTATAGTTCACGCCGCCGAGAAAGGTCTGCGTCACCTTGCCGGTGTTCCACACCTCGCTCACGCGCTGGTCGGAGTTCGACGTGGTGAAGGTCGTATGGCGGTCGAAGGTGTAGCGATCGAGCGTCTGCATGTCAGACTCCAGCTCCTCCGGCCAGATCATCTGCGCATGATCCTTGTTCGAGGTGAACCGGTAGTTCTGGCCAAGCTGCCAGCCGTGATCGAAGTTGCGCGTGAAGATATCGCCCAGTTCAAGGAACGACTGCTTGGTCTGGTTGTAGTTCGGATCGCCCACGTAGAAATCCGGCGATACCTTGCCGTACGGGTTGTAGAGCACCGTACCGCTGGCCGGCACATCGGCCATCGCGCCCACTTCCGGGTTGTAGGTGTAGTTCGACAGAACGGTAAGGCTGGTGCGATTGTCGGGCAGCCAGGTGATCGCCGGCGCAACAGCCACGCGCTGCGGATTGATGAACCAGGTCTGCGAACCTTCCTTGAAGCCCACACCCGTCAGACGATAGAGCAGCTTACGCGTAGCCAGAGGCCCGCTGAAGTCGAAGTTCAGCTCGTTGTGACCATAGCTGCCGAAGCCCACCTGCAGCTCGTGCAGTGAAGTCGCAAGCGGCCGCTTGGTTTCGACGTTGAGAATGCCGCCCGGACTCGCCTGCCCATAGAGCACCGACGACGGGCCGGCCATCACCTCGATGCGCTGATAAAAATACGCGTCGAGCAGCGTGTTGCCGTAAGGGTCTTCTTCCAGGCCGTCCAGAAAGACTCCCGGAGTAAAGCCGCGTAGCTGGATGCTGTTCGACGTCCAGAACTGCGAAGAGGTGCCTTCGTTTTCGGCGTTCACGGCCGAGGCGTAGCGCAGCGCATCGTTCAGGTACTGCGGCTGCTGATCGTCCATCAGCTCGCGCGTAATCACGTCCACCGACTGCGGCGTCTCGAGCAGCGGCGTGTCAACCTTCATCGCTGAACCGCTGTCCGTCGCCACGTAGCCGTTCTCGGCCTGTACCGTGACGGTGTTGGAGGCTTTCTGCACATCGAGCACCAGCGCCAGCGAGACGGATTGCGCCGAAAGGGTGATCGTCTGCTCCAGAGGAGCGAAGCCCACCGCCTGTACCTTGAGCAGATACTCGCCAGGCGCGGCAGACACGGCGAAGTGGCCGGGGCCGGCACTGTGCGCGGCAAGAGCCTGGGAACCGCACAGCAGCTGCACAGTGGCCGCGGGTAGCATCGCGCCGCTGCGGTCGGTGATGGTCGCAGCCCAGCTGATCGGAGAACCGGCATTCGAGCTACAGGCCGGTACCGGGACTGGAGCTTCGGCGGGAAGGATGGAAGGATTTACGCCCGGCTTGGCCCAGGAAAGAGCTGCCGCAGACATGCCTGCAAGTACAAAAAAGCGATGCGTGGGTCGCAACACAGAAAATTGCCTCTCATGAAAAAGTCGAAGGCAGGTTGCGAACCACTACAATAAGTGTGTCGCCAGCCTTCGGGTTGTCGATCTCTGGCCTCTCGCAGTGCTTCGCCAAAAGACTGCTGCGGGAGGCCACCCAATATCCGACTCAATTGGTCTGATTTAGACTAACGGAAGATTTCGTTCCGTGTGCCGCGAATTTCGCCACACGCTACGTGGATCAGGTCAATGCGCGTCGGAATGAAAGATCACGAATTACTTCAGCAGGTGCCCCGCGCTGTCTCGGCGATGGCCAAGTCCTACCCGTCGGGCTATCTCGGGTACGCGCATTCGCATGCCCGCGCCCAGTTCCTTTATGCGGCCTCGGGAAGCATGCGCCTCACCTTCGCCGAAGGCTGCTGGGTTATACCGCCGCAGCGCGCCGTGTGGCTGCCGCCCGGCTACGTGCACCAGACCAGCACCATCGGGGAGCTGGAGATGCGCACTCTTTATATCCGCGAAGACTCCTGCCCGTCCATCGCTCCGCAGCAGCCCCGCATGCTCGGCGTTTCCCCGCTGCTGCGCGAGCTGATCCTGCGCATCGTAGGCATGCCTCAGGATTATGACGAGCAGGGCCAGGATGGGCGCATCATCGCAACCGCCCTCGGCGAGATTGACTGGACGCCGCTCGACCCGGTGCGCCTGCCCCCGCTCGGCGACGCGCGCCTGCGCCGCATGGAGCAGATGCTCAACGCCAACCCCGCCGATGCCAGTACCCTCGGCGACTGGGCCGAGCGCCTGCGCGTCTCCACGCGCACCCTCGCCCGCCTCATCCGGCAGGAGACCGCGCTCTCCTTCCAGGTATGGCGCGACCACATCCGCACCTTTGCCGCCATCCCCATGCTCGCGGAGGGACGCCCACTGATCGAGATCGCCGTGGCCGTCGGATATGAGACGGCGTGGAGCTTCACCGCGATGTTCAAGCGCGTGACCGGAACCCTCCCCAGCCGTTACGCCGCCGAGATGTCGAAAAAAGAAAAGCGCGGGCTGTAAGAGCCCGCGCCGGTAACCATCTCGACCGAAGAGAAAATTTCGGGCCGCCCATGCAAGCCCGAAGCTGGCTTGAGTGGGGAACAAACTGCGTCCCTCACATCTCGTCTTTTCGAGGGAGTCTTCTACTTCTTCGCGAGATACTGCTCGTCCGTTACCGGCTCGAGCCACGTTACAGCCTCGCCGTCTAGGTTCTCCGCAATCGCGATGTGGGTCATCGCCGTCGTCGCGGTGGCGCCGTGCCAGTGGCGTTCTCCGGGCGCGAACCACACCACATCTCCGGGACGAATCTCTTCGATCGGGCCACCTGCGCGCTGCGCCCAGCCCACTCCCGCGGTGATGATGATCGTCTGCCCCAGCGGATGCGTGTGCCAGTTGGTGCGGGCGCCGGGCTCAAACGTCACGAATGCGCCGCTGACCGTCGCCGGCTCCGAGGCGCGAAACGGCTGGTCCAGGCGCACCTTGCCGGTGAACCAGTTGGGGTTGGGCGTTACCGAGGGCTGCGAGCCCGCGCGCTTGATCTCCATCGTCTTCTCCTGTGCATGAGCGCAGGCAGATATGCTCTCTACCTCTGCCTGCAATGGCCGTTTAGCGACCGGTCATCTGCTCGATGTGTTCAGGATAACGGTCACCCTCGACCGGCACCTTCTTCACCGCTTCGTCGATCTCACGCAGGTCCGCGTCCGTCAGTGTGATCGACGCCGCGCCGAGATTCTCCTCGAGCCGCGAGAGCTTGGTCGTGCCGGGAATCGGCGAGATCCACGGCTTCTGCGCCAGCAGCCAGGCCAGCGCGATCTGCGCCGGTGTCGCCTGCTTGTCCGCCGCGATGCGGCCCAGCAGATCGACGAAGGCCTGATTCGCCTTGCGCGCCTCCACGGAGAAGCGCGGAAGCTGGTTGCGGAAGTCGCCATCCTTCAACTCGGTCTCCGCATTCATTGCACCGGTAAGAAAGCCCTTGCCCAGCGGGCTGTATGGCACAAGCCCAATCCCCAGCTCTTCGAGCGTGGGAATCACCTCTGCCTCCGGCCTGCGGAACCACAACGAGTACTCGTTCTGCAGCGCGGACACGGGGTGCACTGCATGTGCGCGGCGGATCGTCTGCACGCCGGCCTCACTCAGTCCGAAGTAGCGGACCTTACCCTCCCGCACCAGATCGGCGACTGCACCAGCCACATCTTCGATCGGTACATTCGGATCGACACGATGCTGGTAGAAGAGATCGATCACGTCAGTATTGAGCCGCTTGAGCGAAGCCTCTGCCACTTCCTTGATATGTTCAGGACGGCTGTTCAACCCCTCCCAGCCCGGGGTGCCGTCGGCCTTCAGCTGAAAGCCGAACTTCGTCGCGATCACCACCTTGTCGCGCATCGAGGAGAAGGCCTTGCCGAGCAGACGCTCATTCGTGAGTGGCCCATAGACTTCGGCCGTATCGAAGAAGGTCACACCGAGATCGACAGCCTTGTGCAGCAGCGAGACCATCTCCGTCTCGTCATGCACCACGCCGTAGGAAAAGCTCATCCCCATGCAGCCGAGGCCGAGGGCAGAGACTTCAAGACCACTATTGCCAAGCTTGCGCTTTTGCATCATGACTCCTTATTGCCGGCGAAAACATGCCGGGCTGAGACGTGCGTTAAAGGTTTCTTGCAAGAAAGAAAGGTTAAGAAGCGGCGCGATGCGCTTCGCGCCATTGCCCCGGAGGCACGCCCTCCCAGCCGCGGAAGGCGCGTGCGAAAGAGTTCGAGTCCTCGTAACCGAGCAGATAAGCAGCCTCGGTGAGTTCGAGCACGGAGTTGCCGAGGTAGTAGCACGCCATCTGGTGGCGAGCCTCATCGAGCACGCTTTGAAAGCTCGTACCCGCCTCCTGCAGGCGCCGCTGCAGAGTACGCGGACTCAGGTGCAGGGCGCGCGCGATGTCTTCGATCGAAGGACGACGGCCGCTCAGCCGCTCCTGGATCGCGCGGCGCACCAGCACCAGGAAGCTATCCTCTTCCTCCACGCTATGGAGTTGCTGGTCAAGCTGCGGCGCAAGCATCTCCAGCAGTTCCGCATTGCGCGTGACAAACGGCAGGCGCGCATCCGCAGCGCGAAAGACGATGCGATTGCGCGGCGCGCCGCCGATCACCTGGCAGCCGAAATGTTTCTCCATCTGGCGCAAATGCGTGCGCTGCTGCACGTATTCCACGCGTACGGGCGTGACATTCGTACCACTGCCATAGCGGCCGATCGTCACCAGCCAGGCAAAGCAGGAATCCACCAGCCCCGGCGGCTCCGCATCGACCGCGAGCAGCCAACGGAAGACGATGCGCCACTCCTCGCGTGTGGTCTGCTGCACCAGCTCTTCCGGGCATGTCAGCTGCTTGTAGCGATTCATCTGCGAGATCGCATCCCCGAAATTTTCCGAAGAGAGCGCGGCAAGCGAGTTGGGGCTGAAGTTGGCCAGCCGCCCCTCCGAGCCCATCTGGAGGCCGATCAGCGGATCCTTGCTCACCTCGCCGATCGCGCGCCACAGCGCAAACAGGGCGTCGGTCGATAGCAGCGGGCTCACCTGATCGAACAGGTCCTCCGGCAGGCATGCGTGCCGCAACACAGCGGGCACGGATACGCCGAGCTCCTCAAGCCTGTTCTGCAATCGGCGTGCTACTCGAAATTGCCGTCTCATTGCCTGCGCTCCCGTCGAGTCCTTCTGTGAACCTTTATTCAAAATAGAGATTTTCTGGCCGGACCATGATGCAACACACGCCAAACTCCATGCCAATCGCGCCATTCGGGTTCTGGCCTGCTGAAGAACCTCGACGCGCGACCAACGGGAGCGGATGCCGAAGGCAGAACGCCGCGCGGTTAGCGCCGGAGGCCGAAGGCAGAAGCGCCCCACGCGAATTGGTCTGCTAGCTTGGAAGTATGGCTACTGTTCCGGGTGCGCCCAGCTCTCCCACCAGTTCGCGCACCGTATTCCGCAGGCCCACGTATGCCCGCTTCTGGCTCGCCCGCGTCTGCTCCACCATCTCCTACCAGATGGCCGGCGTCGCCGTCGGCTGGCAGATGTACGCGCTCACGCACAGCACCTTCGCGCTGGGCATGGTCGGCCTGGTGCAGTTTCTGCCCATGCTGCTGCTCATGCTGGTCGTCGGCCATGTTGCCGATCGCTTCCCGCGCCGCACCATCATCGCCATCTGCCAGGTGATCGAAGCGGTGACCATCGCATCGCTCGCCGTGGCGACACTGCTGCACCATGTGCATCCGGTCGGCATCTTCTGCGCGGTTGCGGCGCTGGGAGCGGCGCGCGCCTTCGAGAGCCCGTCGACACAAGCCCTGGTACCCACACTGGTTGAAGACGAGCTCGTGCCGCAGGCCATCGCATGGTCGTCATCCGCCAACCAGACGGCCTCGATCGTGGGCCCAGCGCTCGGCGGCCTGCTCTACGCGCTCGGCGCGCACATCCCGTACAGCGCCTGCGCCGTGCTCTATCTCAGCGCGTCCCTGCTCTCGATCTCCATCCAGCCACGCCGCGCGGTCGCCGGCAAGGCGCCCGTCACTGCGAACTCGCTTTTCTCCGGCATTCATTTCATCCGTGAGCAGAAGAACATCCTCGGCGCAATCTCGCTCGATCTCTTTGTTGTCCTGCTTGGCGGAGCCACGGCCCTGCTGCCCGCCTATGCGCATGACATCCTGCACACCGGCCCATGGGGACTCGGCCTGCTGCGCCTCTCCCCGGCCGTCGGCGCTCTCTCAACATCCGTGCTGCTCGCGCACTACCCCATCCATCGCGGCGCGGGCCGCAAGATGTTCACCGCGGTCATCATCTTCGGATTGGCGACGATCGCCTTCGCGCTCTCGCATGTCATCTGGCTTTCGATGCCTCTGCTCATGATCCTGGGCAGCGCAGATGTCATCAGCGTGGTGGTGCGCTCCTCGCTCGTGCAGCTGGAGACGCCGGACGTGATGCGCGGCCGCGTCAGTGCGGTGAATTCCCTCTTCATCGGGACATCGAATCAGCTCGGCGAGTTTGAATCTGGCGTCACGGCGTCGTGGTTCGGCCTTATCCCGGCGACGATCCTCGGCGGCATCGGCAGCGTCATCATCGCGCTCTTCTGGATGCGCCTCTTCCCCGGCCTGCGTAAGCTCGAACGCGTCGGCGGATAAAGATCCACCGTTATGCAAAAAATCGGCGCTCTCTTCATCGAGGGCGCCGACTTATTTCACACGTGAATGAGTTTAGTGACCGAAAACATCCGAGTCTTCGATCTTCACGCTATCGTTCCTCAGCGCGTCGAGCGCCGCCACCTGCGCTTCGCTGAGCGTGAATCCGAAGATGTCGAGATTCTCGAACTGCCGCTGCGGATTGCCGGACTTGGGCACCGTTACATAGCCCTTCTGCACATGCCAGCGCAACACCACCTGGCCCTTCGTACGGCCGAGCTCCTCGGCCAGCTTCGCAATGACAGCTTCCTTCAGCAGGCCGCCATCCCGGTCGAGCGGGCTCCATGACTCCGTGACAATGCCATGCTCGCTGTTCGCCTTCACCGACTCCGGGCGCGGCCGGTAAGGATCGAGCTGGATCTGGTTCATCTGCGGCTTGAGGCCCTTTGCGAAAAGCCGTTCCAAGTGCGCCGGCTTGAAGTTCGAGACACCCGCTGAACGAACGAGACCATCGTTCACCAACTCCAGGATCCCCTCGAAGGCCTCCACATAACGATCCTGATGCGGGTTGGGCCAATGGATCAGGTACATGTCGATGTACTCGAGGCCCAGCCGCTTCAGGCTTGCCTCGCACGCCTGGCGAACGCCCGCGCGGCTGTGCCACTGTTTGTTGAACTTGGTCGTAACGAAGATCTGCTCGCGCGGCAGGCCCGCAGCGCGAATGCCCGCGCCCACGCCGTCTTCGTTCTCATACGCTTCGGCCGTGTCTACATGCCGGTAGCCAATCTCGATCGCATTCCGTACCGCATCCGCGGCCTCCTTGCCGCGCATCGGCCACGTGCCCAGACCGAGCTGCGGAATGCTGAGTCCATTGGCCATCGAGATGACCGGAGAAAGGGGTGCCTGCTGAATCGTCATATCTCTCCTTCGATGCTCCGCCGAAACGGCGTGAGCGCTGGGATTTTGCCGCACGCTCCTGTGCGCACACTGCGGCCATCCCTTTGCGTCTAGATGGCTCGGCTGCCGCGAAGATGCGCGGATCGTGATCGAGCTTTGGAATCGATGAGATAGCTTCCGGCAATCGCCTGCCCGGCCGGAGCG
The DNA here is from genome assembly GCF_047605705.1 of Silvibacterium sp. NCBI lineage: Bacteria > Pseudomonadati > Acidobacteriota > Terriglobia > Terriglobales > Acidobacteriaceae > Silvibacterium > Silvibacterium sp. The sequence goes on from NZ_JASGFD010000041.1 coordinate 17,773, forward strand.
CTTCCATAAGGCGGAGTGTGACAGGGGTCACCGATGTGCAGATTTTCCTGCAAAAATCCATATCGGACCCAATCAGTCGTATATACTGAAGCCATACAGCGGGAAAGACCCACCGCGGCAGCTCATTCGCGAAGCAGCCCAGGGTCCGAAACTGGCAACGGAAGCGCCCCGCGCGCGGCCGCCGTTTGTTCCCATCCGCAAAATTTGTGAGGTGTACGTTATGTTGTCTTTTCGAAGGATGACCTTGGCCGTCGTGTGTCTTGGCAGCCCTTTTCTGGCCATGGCACAAAATGCGCAGCTTGCCGGAGTCGTTCGCGACTCGTCGCAGGCGGCAATTTCCGGCGCGGAAGTTCGCATCACCAATGAGAAAACGCAGGTAGGCGTCACCGTCAAGACGAACGGCGCGGGCCTCTACGCTCTGCCCACGCTCGAGCCCGGCCTCTATACCCTCTCCGTGAATGCGAAGGGCTTCCAGGCGGAGGAGATCGACCACCTCACCGTGGAAACCGGCGACAAGCTCACCCGTGACGTGCTGCTGCATGTCGGCTCGCAGAGCGAAACCGTGCAGGTGGATGGCAGCCAGCAGCTGCTCAACACCACGGACGCCTCTGTGAGCACCGTCATCAATCGCCGCTTTGTCGAGAACCTGCCGCTGAACGGCCGCAGCTTCCAGTCGCTGATGACGCTCGCTCCGGGCGTGATCGTCGTGCCCTCGCAGGGCTCGGGCTCGAGCGGCGAGCTGAGCGTAAACGGCCAGCGCACCGAGTCGAACAACTTCACCGTCGACGGCATCAGCGCGAACACCGGCGCATCCGTTTCGACCTCCGGCGCACCCGGCGCAGGCTTCTCCGGCTCGACGCCGCAGGGCAGCGCGCTCGGCACCACGCAGGCGCTGGTCTCTATCGATGCGCTCGAAGAGTTCCGCGCAGAAACCTCGTCGTACTCCGCGGAGTATGGCCGCACCCCGGGCGGTCAGTTCAACTTCAGCACACGCTCCGGCACCAACGAGTGGCACGGTTCGGCCTACGATTACCTGCGCAACGACGCCATGGATGCGAAGAACGACTTCGACACCACCAAGCTGGCCGAGCGGCAGAATGACTTCGGCGGCACGCTGGGCGGCTATCTCCGCATTCCCGGCCTTTACAACGAACGCGACCGCACCTTCTTCTTCTTCTCGTACGAAGGGCTTCGCCTCACCAATCCGCAGGCCTCGCAGCTCTATGAAGTGCCGAGCACCTCGCTGCGTACCAATGCACCCACGGTGCTACAGCCCTTCCTCGATGCCTTCCCCACGCCGAACGGCACCGACCTCGGCAACGGCCTTGCGTATTACACTTCGGGATACTCGGCACCCAGCAGCCTCGATAGCTCAAGCATCCGCATCGATCACGCGATCAACGACCGCTTTAAGATCTTCGGCCGCTACACCGATGTTCCTTCGGACAGCGTCTCGCGCCAGTCGACCGATCTTGCGCAGGTGAACGCCACGACCCGCAACGTGAAGACGGTGGTCCTCGGCGCCGATAACATCTTCACCAACTCGATTGCGAATGCGCTCCGGGTCGGCGTCACCGGCAACGACTACAATTCGCAGCGCTATCTGGATAATTTTGGTGGCGCAACGCCGCTGGCCATCAGCTCCGCTCCCGGTCTCTCCAACGGTGACTGGATGACCTTCATGCTCTTCTACGGCCTCTATCCGTACTATCTGATCGAGCCGCAGTCGAACCGTCAGCGCCAGGTCAACGTCACCGACTCGCTCACCCAGACCATCGGGCGTCACACATTCAAATACGGCATCGACTATCGTCGTCTGGTCACCTCGGAAGAGCTGCCCCCACTGTGGGAAGTCGCCTACTATGGCAGCGAAGCCGCGGTCCTGAACAACACGCCGCTCGGCCTCTACGTCTACACCCAGGCGATCAACATGAAGGCGCTGCAGCGCGAGTTTTCCGCCTTTGCGCAGGACGAGTGGCGCGTGAACGACCGCCTCAGCGTCTCCTATGGCATCCGCTGGGATCTGAATCCGCCTCCGACCGACATGAACGGCAATACGCCCTACACCGTCACGCAGATCACCGATCTGGCGACGACCGTGGCCGCACCCAAGAACACGCCGCTCTGGAAAACCACCTACGGCAACTTCGCCCCGCGCCTCGGCATTGCCTATCGCCTGCGCAACACGCCCGGCTATGAGACGGTTCTTCGCGCCGGCGGCGGCCTGTTCTACGACACTGGCCTCGCGCTCAGCGCCGAAGGCTACTACGGCATCGGCACCTCCGGCTTCGCCAGCTACAGCACGGCCTTCCCGGCCACGCAGACCCAGGTGGAAGCCGCACCGAAACCCAATGCCGACGCGCCTTACAACGCGCCGATCTACGCCTACGATCCGCACCTGAAGCTGCCCTACACCGGCGAGTGGAACGTCGCCATCGAGCAGTCGCTCGGCTCGAAACAGTCGCTGACCATGAACTATGTCGGCTCCTCCGGACGCCGCCTCACCACGCAGCGCTTCTATAACCCCGCAGCCTTTGGCAACGAAGCTTTCAGTGATGGCGAAGGTCTCTACATCACCACCAACTCGGGCTCGTCCGACTACAACGCGCTGCAGGTCAAGTTCGAGCGCAAGCTCTCGCAGGGACTGCAGGTTCTGGGCAGCTACACCTGGGCCCACGCTTTCGACAATGCGACCTCGAACTTCACCGTCTACGAACTCGAGCGCTCTGCATCGGACTACGACATCCGCAACAGCTTCCAGCTGGCTGCCAGCTACGACATCGGCGGCCATTACCGCAACGCCGCCGTAGCCTACGCCCTCGAGCACTGGTCGCTCGATACCCGCATCTCCGCGCGCTCGTCGCTGCCGGTTGATGTCACCGACGCCACCACCCTCGACGCCACCTCCGGCACTGCCGAAGAGTACCACCCCAACCGTGTGACCGGCGAACCGCTCTACGTGAAGGGCAACTACCCCGGTGGCCGCGCGATCAACTACAACGCCTACTCCGCCGTGCCGGATGGCAGCACCGTGGATGGCACCGCCGGACGCAACTCGGCCCGTGGCTTCGACGCCGTGCAGACCGATATGACCCTGCGCCGCGACTTCCCTTTCACGCAGCGCGTAGGCCTGCAGTTCCGCGCCGAAACCTACAACATCTTCAATCACCCTATCTACGGCAGCATCTACAGCAGCCTTTCCGACGGTTCCACGCTCTTCGGACAGGCTTACGCAACGGAGAACTCGCAGCTGGGCGGACTTTCCGCGCTCTACCAGGTCGGTGGACCGCGCTCCGTGCAGGTCGCGCTCCGGCTGCACTTCTAACCCTTAACCTCTCAAATGAAACGGGGCCGGTGAAAGCCGGCCCTCGTTATGCTTATAGAGACAGAAAGATGATGATGCCGACGGCCGTGGAAGAACGCACCACACATTCCGTGACCCACCATCCCCACAAAGGCTGGATCTATGCCCCGCACCGGATCTGGCTGCGCCGCGCGCTCTTCCAGGTGCATCTCTGGGTCGGCATCGTACTTACTCTCTACGCCATCCTCATCGGCATCAGCGGCAGCGCGCTTGTCTTCAAGGACGAGCTGGCCCGCTCCATCCAGCCCGCGGTCTATCGGGTTACGCCGGGCCAGGTGCGCGTGCCGCTCGCGCCCATCCTGCAACAGATCGAAGCATCCCGCGCAGGGTGGAAGGTCGGCTCGCTGCTGAGCCTGAACAAGCCCGATCAGGCCGTCGCCGTCCTGCTGCACCCCGCCGGGAAGGCCCCGACCGACAACTACCGCTTCGTCGCGGTGAATCCCTACACCGGCGCGATCGTCGCCGACCAGATGCGCTACGCCGGCGTGCTCGGCTGGCTCTCCAGCCTGCACTATGACCTGCTCGGCGGCGCACAAGGCAGGGCCATCAACGGCTGGATGGCCGTCGGCCTGCTCATCCTCTGCCTCACAGGGCTGGTTCTCTGGTGGCCGGGCATCCGCCGCTGGACGCGCGCGCTCCTCCTTCATCGCCGCCATAGCTGGCGCCGCGTGAACTGGGACCTGCACACCGTCATCGGCTTCTGGAGCTGCGCCGCGCTCACCGTCGTCACCCTCACCGGCATCTACTTCTGCTTCCCCAAGCCGTTTGAGGCGACGCTCCAGTTCATATTGCGCGAGCATCCGCCCGCTGTCGCGCATATCGCTCCATCGAAGCCTTCCGTCGCGACCGTGATGGATATTGACGCGGCCATTGCCCACGCCAACTCCATGCTGCCTGCAAATGCGCCGGTCGGTTTTCTTTCGATTCCGGGCGGACGCGGCGCCACGTACTTCGCTGTCGGCTACTATCGCGGCGCGATGCCCTACTCGAAGCTCGTCAGCCTCGCCTTCGACGGACGCACCGGCGCTGTGATCTCGGATAGAGACACGACGAAGGCTGATCTCGGCGACCGCATTCTGCAATACACCTTCGCGGTGCATTACGGCGCCTTCGGCGGCGAAGGCCTGCTGGGCGTCGTGGTGAAGATTCTCTGGGTGCTGCTCGGGCTGGTCCCCGCCATGCTCGGCGTCACCGGCGTGCTGATGTACTGGAACCGCAAGCTGCGGCCCATGCTGCGCCGTGCTTAATCTCACTATGGCCCATTCAAGCCTGTAGTTGGCTTGAGTGGGGAACATGGATTTATCACGCTCGCCGCAGTTCTCTATACCCCACGCCTGTCCCCTAAACCCCACCTCACGCGACAAGAGCACAGTCCTGGAGCGAAAATAGAAGAGAAGTGCCCGATAACTTCTCGCAAGCGATTGCTCAGTCCTGGACCGTTCCCTTCGCGCCGACCCTGGCCGTGATCGTTGCCGCCGTGCTTTATCTGCGCGGCTGGCGGCTCGCCCGGGCTACGCGTCCGCTCGAATTGCCGCCCTGGCGCGCAGCCAGTTTTCTCCTCGGCCTCGCGCTCTTCTGGCTGGCGCTGGCGTCGCCGCTCGACGCGCTCGGTGAATTCCTGCTGACCGCGCACATGACCCAGCACCTCATCCTGATGTCCTTTGCGCCGCCGCTGATCGTGCTGGGCGCGCCGACCGTGCCGATGCTGCGCGGCCTGCCCCGCGCCTGGGTCCGCGACGACTTCGCGCCCTGGATGAACACCGCCGCCTTTCACAAGGTGCAGTCGTTCCTCACCCATCCTGCCTTTGCCTGGATCACGATGAACGCCGCCTTCCTCGGCTGGCATCTGCCGCCCGCCTATGAGCTGGCGCTGCGCTCGCCAGGTTGGCATGAGGTCGAACACGCCTGCTTCTTCTCGACCTCGATCCTCTTCTGGTGGTTCGTGCTCGAGCCATGGCCCAGCCGCAACACCGTCTCGCGCTGGCTCGTGATCCCCTATCTCATGGGCGCGGACCTGCTGAACACCGGCCTGTCCGCCTTCCTCGCCTTCGGCGACCGCATCGCCTACCCTACGTACGCCGCCGTGCCCCGGCTCTTCAACACCACGGCCATGAATGACCAGATCGCCGCCGGCGCCGAGATGTGGGTCTTCGGCTCGATGGTCTTCTGGATCCCGCTCATCGGCACCGTGGTGCAGCTGCTTTCGCCCAAGCGCCGCCGCCTCGCGCGCCAGCAGCAGCAGACCGCGGCTGCACGCCGTCCTCTGCCCAGGCCGGTCGACCTTCTGCGCCTGCCCGTCCTTGGCCATCTTCTGCGTTGGCGCTATGGACGTACCTCGCTGCAGGTCATCAGCGCAGCCATCATGGGCATCACCATCTGGGCTGGATTTCACGGCTCGTCCATGAGCTCGATGAACGTCGCCGGCGCGGGCGTCTGGAACATCGTTCGCCCCGTGGGCCTCGTCCTGATCCTGCTCACCGCGAACTTCTTCTGCATGGCCTGCCCCTTCACGCTGCCGCGCGAGCTGGCGCGAAAGCTGGGCATCGCGAAGCTACGCTGGCCGCAATGGCTGCGCCGCAAGTGGATCGCCGCCGGCCTGCTGATCCTCTTCTTCTGGGCCTACGAACAGCTCGCCCTGTGGGATTCGCCGCGCGCCACCGCCATCCTGCTGCTGGCCTACATCGGCACGGCTCTGCTGGTCGATTCGATCTTCACCGGCGGCAGCTTCTGCAAGTACGTCTGCCCCATCGGGCAATTCAACTTCGCCGCCTCCACGCTCGCACCAGTCGAACTCGGCATGCGCTCGAAGGCCGTCTGCGACAGCTGCTCCACCAGCGACTGCATCAACGGAAACCAGAAGCAGCGCGGCTGCGAGCTCGAACTCTACATGCCGACCAAGATCGGCAACATGGACTGCACGCTCTGCATGGACTGCGTAAAGGCGTGCCCGCACGACAACATCGGCCTTACCATCCTGAGCCCAGCCCGCGAGCTTGGCCGCGATCCGCAGAGGTCGTCACTTGGCCGCATAAGTTCTCGTGTGGATGTGGCCGCCATCGCGCTCGTCCTCACACTGGCCGCGCCCATCAACGCGGCGTACATGATCGGCCCTGTCACCAGCCGCCTCGACCCATTCGAGCAGGCGCATCCCTTCGCCGGCAGCAACTTCGGATCGCTGCTCTTCACCTTCGCGCTCTCGGCTCTGGCTCTCGGACTCGCATGGCTCACGGCAAAGCTGCTGCAAAGCTTCACCCGCGAGCGCCTGCGCACCATCTTCTGCCGCTTCGCGCTGGCCATGCTGCCGCTCGGGCTCGCCATGTGGGTTGCACACCTCGGCTTCCACTTCGCCATGGAGATGCCGTCGATTCCGATGGTCGCGCAGGCTACCTGGGCCGACCTCGGACACCACGCCTACAACATGGCGCTGATGAACGGCATGGGTGGGATGGGCTCATCCTCCAAGCCTGCGAACATCCTGCTGATGGGCGGCGCGCACGGCCTCAGCCTGCTGAGCCTGCAGGTGCTCATCCTCGACCTCGGCCTGCTGCTCGCGCTCTACGCCGGATGGAAGACAGCCAGGGAGCTTCGCAGCTCGGAAGCGAGCGGACGCTGGCTCATCGGCCTCTACGCCGTGCTGGCCTTCGCCTTATACGCAGCCTGCGTCTGGATCTTCACCCAGCCCATGGAAATGCGCGGGATGGGTATGTGATGAAGAGACGCCTCGCAGCAGTTTTTATCCTGCTATGCGCGCTTAGCCTGCCGCATGCCGCCCTTGGGGATGGCGGACGTCTGCGCTCGCGCTCGGTCGCTGGCCCCTTCGTCGTCACGCTCTTCACCACGCCCGATCCGCTACGCGCCGGCATGGCCGACTTCTCCGTCGCCGTCGAGCGTCCTGCAGACCAGAACCCAGCGCAGGGATTGGTGCAGGATGCCGATATCGAGCTGAAGCTCACATCGCCGGGCCAGCCTGAGAGGAACCTGAAGCTCACGCACGACGCTGCCACCAGCCGCTTTCTTTCGGCAGCAAACTTCGAGCTGCCGCACAGCGGGCGATGGCACTACACGCTTACCATCCGCGAGCACGGAGATACAGGCGTGAGCGAAGGCGATGTCGACGTGCTGCCCCGCGAGGTGCTGGCCGAGGAGATCACCTGGGAGATCGTCGCGATACCGCTCGCGCTCGTGCTCTTCGTCCTGCATCGCTGGCGCAAGCGAAAGTGGCGTGCGAGCACACGGCGTCCCCTCGCTCACTCCTGATTACAGGTTCAAAATCAAAGACAAGAAACCCGCGGAGGACATAGGCCCCCGCGGGCTGTATTTTCCTGCACGGAAAAGACTTCGTTTGATCGCTACCAGCGAAGCTTCGCCGGGAAGAACTCCGCGATCAGATCCTCATAGTAGGGACGCAGCGCCTTCACATCCGGCTTGGTGTGCCCCTTCGAATAGAGATCGTAGGGGTTGAACTTCCTCACCCACTCGAACATCTCGATGTCGTGCGGCGACATGAGATATCCATACGCACCCTGCCGGTGCGCCGCGTAGAACGAGTGATAGCGCAGCATATAGAGCGCCGGCTCCGGCATGTAATCGCGAACCACGTGCGCGATGTAGCCGTCGTGCCCGAAGGACATGTGCACCTTGTCGAGACCGCAGTTCGGCTCATAGATGCCGTATTGCGTCTGCAGCTCCGGCACGTTGTAGTCCGGATTCGCGCGGAAGTACTCGGGGAAGACGACCTTGTCCGAATACGCGCAGCCTACCGGGAAGGTATCGCCCACCACCGCCCACTGCGGCTCGCCATAGAGGCACAGGCACTTGCCCAGGTCATGCAGAAAGCCCGCGAGGATCATCCAGCGCGGATGCCCGTCGCGGCGGATCGCCTCGGAGGTCTGCATGAGGTGCTCGATCTGGTTCAGGTCCGTGTCCGGATCGCTCTCGTCCACCAGCGTGTTCAGGTATTCGGCCGCCTCCCAGATGCTGCGCTCACCCTTGTTCAGCGCGTAGTACTCCTTTTCCTTCTCCAGGACGAAGGCCAGCGTCTGCTTCTGGTGGTTTTCGCGGTAGAAGGCCGCGACGCGTGGGTCGCTCTTCTCGTCATAGATCCGGTATTCGGACTCGTCTTTGCCTTCCTTGTAACGGCCGGCGACAAATTCTTCCCACTGATCTTCAATGGGCAGCGATGCGGGTTCGTGCGTGGTAACGGCGGAGCTCATGGCACACCTCGGAATTTCATAATCCGGAATCGAGCTGTCTGGAATCGAGCGAATCGAGCAATCCAGGCCGGTGATGGGACCGGCAACTTTAGCGCTAACGCTAGCACGCAGAAATAACGATTGGCAACGTGGGCTGATATTGATTTTCACGGGCCGCCGGCTGCTTTTCGACTGTCTTCCGCCTCGGTCCGTTTGATCTGCGTTACGTCCCGCGATCCCATGTCACGCAATCCATGGAACTTAGGGGCTACCCGGCACGAGGGTTTATCGTGAATGGAACTAACGGATTGCCTATGCCCCTGCTCATCAAAAACGGAGAAATTGTCACCGCCGAGTCGCGCTATCGCGCCGACCTCTACGCGGAAGGCGAGACCATCACCCGCATCGCCGCCCATATCGACGACGTTCCACCCGGAACCGAGATCATCGATGCCACAGGTAAGCTCGTCTTCCCCGGCTTCATCGATCCGCACGTGCACATCTACCTGCCGTTCATGGCGACCTTCGCGAAGGACACGCATGAGACCGCCAGCATCGCCGCGCTCGTCGGCGGAACGACCACGTACATCGAGATGTGCTGCCCCTCGCGCACCGAGGACGCGCTCGCCGGATACGAGCTGTGGAAGAGCCGCGCTGAGGGTTCAAGCGCCTGCGATTACGCCTTCCACATGGCCGTCACGCGCTGGGACGAGCAGACCGAAAAGCAGCTGCGGCAGATCGTCGCCGACGGCACCGCGTCGTTCAAGATCTTTCTCTCTTACAAAAATTTCTTCGGCGTCGATGACGCGGAGATGTTTCACACGTTAAAGCTCGCAGCCGAGCTGGGCGTCATCACCACGGCGCACTGCGAGAACGCCGAGCTCGTCGCGCAGCTGCAGCAGGAATTGCTGGCCGCGGGCAAAACCGGCCCCGAATGGCATGAGCCCAGCCGCCCCGTCGGCGTCGAAGCCGAAGGCACAGGCCGCTTCGCTACCTTCCTCAAGCACACCGGCGCGACCGGCTATGTCGTGCATCTCTCCTGTGCCGCCGCGCTCGATGCCGCACTCGCCGCAAAACGCCAGGGCGTACCGCTGCACATCGAATCGGTCGCGCCGCACTTCCTTCTCGATAAGACCTACGCTGAACGCCCCGGCGTCGAAGGCATGAAGCACGTGATGAGCCCGCCGTTGCGCGAGCGCAGCAATCAGGATGCGCTCTGGACCGCACTGGGCGCGGGCTTCATCGATACAGTCGGAACCGACCACTGCCCCTTCGACCTTGAGCAGAAGCTCCTCGGCGAAGGCAACTTCACGCACATTCCCAACGGCATCCCGGGAATCGAAGAGCGCGTGAACCTGATGTACGCCTACGGCGTAAAGCGCGGCCGCATGGACCTGCACCGCTTCGTCGACGCGCTCAGCACGCGCCCCGCGCAGCTCTTCGGCCTCGCGCCGCGCAAAGGCACCCTCGCCGTGGGCAGTGACGCGGACATCGTCGTCTACGATCCCGACTATCGCGGCACACTGTCTGCGAAGACACAGCACACCAACAATGACTACAACGGCTTTGAAGGCTTCGCCATCGAGGGCCGCCCGTCCGTCGTTACCGTGCGAGGTCAGGTACAGGTGCGCGACGGCCACTTCGTCGGCGAGCGCGGACGCGGCCAGTTCCTGCGTCGCCAGCCGCAATACTTCACACAGCAAGCAAAGGATTCGCATGCCGGTTAACGCCCAGCGCGTCATCGAAGACCTGAAGGAACTCCGCGCGCTCACGGCAGACGCCAACGGCGCCCAACGCGTGGCATGGACCGCGACCTGGCAAAAGGCGCGCGACTGGTTCGCGGAGAAGCTCGCCGAGCTGCCGGTGGAACATCACCTCGACGCAGCCGGAAATCGCTGGGTCACACTGCATGGCGAATCGCCGAAGGCGCTCATCCTCGGTAGCCACCTCGACTCCGTGCCCAACGGCGGTTGGCTCGACGGCGCGCTCGGCGTCATGGCCGCACTCGGCGTGTTGCGCCATATCGCCGAAGAATATAACGGCAAGCCGCCGGTCACCATCCGCCTCGTGGACTGGGCCGATGAAGAAGGCGCGCGCTTCGGCCGCAGCCTCTTTGGATCGTCTGCCTTCGCAGGCACCATCAACGTGGAAGACGAACGCAAGCGCATCGATCGCGACGGCATCACACTCGAAGCCGCCCTGCGCGATTGCGACATCGATGTCGAAAAAATCGGAGACGCGCAACGTGAGCAGGAGAACGCCGCAGCCTATCTCGAATTGCACATCGAGCAAGGCCCGGTGCTCGAACGGCTCGAACTTCCTTTAGGCGTCGTTCTCGGCACCAAGGGCGTCGAACGCCACGCCATCACCTTCCACGGGCAGGAAGCACACTCCGGCTCAACCCCCATGCAGGATCGACGCGACGCGCTTGCCGCCGCCGCAAAGCTCGCGCTCGAGATCCGCACCATTGCTGGCAGGCATGAAGACGCCGTCTGCACCATGGGCTCCGTGAAGACCTTCCCCGGCATCGTCACCGCGGTCGTCGGCCGCTGCGAGACGACGCTCGACCAGCGCGACCTCGACGCCGAGGTACTCGCCACCATGTACCGCGAAGCGCAGGAGGCCAGCCGCCGCTTCGCTGAGGAAGAGCGCTGCACCGTCGAGTGGTCGCGCATTTGGAACATCGAGCCCGTCCCCTTCCATCCTGAACTCATCGCTCTCTGCGAAGAGGCGGTGCTCGAGACCTCCGGCACCGCGCATCGACTGCCCTCTGGCCCGCTGCACGATGCCGCCGAGGTCGCGCGCGCGGGCATCCCGACGGTGATGCTCTTCACGCAGTCGCTCCAGGGCATCAGCCACAACAAAATCGAGGACACCAAGGAGGAACATCTCCGGCTCGCCGTCGAAGCCCTCGACCGGCTAGCCACAAAGACCATTGCCTGGATTGCCCGCGAGCGAGCATGATGCTCATGCAGACAATCGCATCGGCGCGGCGATCCTAAAAAGCCGCGCCCGGAAGAAGGCAGGTTCGCGCGATGTCCACGCCGCTCGCAGAAGCCGCATCCGTAACTAATACTGCTACAAATACACCGCTTATCCATCACTGGATCGCCGGGCAGAGCTATCCCTCGTCCGGCCAGCGCACCGGCAACGTGCACAACCCCGCCACCGGCGAAGTCACCGCCCGCGTCACCTTCGCAGAAGCTGCTGACGTCGATCATGCCGTCGCCACCGCGAAAACCGCCTTTCGCGAATGGCGCGCCACGCCACTCTCCCGACGCGCCGAGATTATGTTTCAACTCCGCGCACTCATCGAGACGAACCGCAGACGCATCGCAGAAACGCTCAGCCTCGAGAACGGCAAGACGCTCAGCGACGCGATGGGCGAAGTCGCGCGCGGCCTTGAGAACGTGGAGTTCGCCTGCGGCATCCCACACCTGCTCAAAGGCGGCTACTCCGAACAGTCCAGCCGCGGCGTCGACGTCTACCAGATTCGCCAACCGCTGGGCGTCGTCGCCGGCATCACCCCCTTTAACTTCCCCGCGATGGTGCCGCTGTGGATGATGGCCAATGCCATCGCCTGCGGCAACACCTTCATCCTCAAGCCATCGGAGAAAGTGCCCGGCGCCAGCCTCATCCTCGCCGAGCTGCTGCAGCAGGCCGGACTGCCCGATGGTGTATTCAACATTGTGCAGGGCGACCGCATCGCCGTCGATCGCCTGCTCGAGCATCCCGACGTGAAGGCCGTAAGCTTCGTTGGCTCCACGGCCGTCGCAAAGTCCATCTACGAAACCGCCACGCGCCACGGCAAGCGCGTGCAAGCCCTGGGCGGCGCAAAGAACCACATGCTCGTGCTGCCGGATGCAGACCTCAGCATGGCCGCCGATGCCGCTGTTTCCGCAGGCTATGGCGCAGCGGGCGAGCGCTGCATGGCCATCTCCGTTGTCGTCGCCGTGGGCGATATCGCCGATCCTCTCATCGAAGCGATCCGCGAGCGCGTAACGAAGATCAAGGTCGGCGCGGGCCTCGCCGAAGGCAGCGAGATGGGACCGCTCATCACACGTGAGCACCGTGAGCGCGTCGCCGGCTATCTCGACAGCGCAACCAGCGAGGGCGCAAGCATTGTCGTGGACGGACGCACTACTAAAGGCGACACAGGCTTCTTCCTCGGGCCTTCGCTACTCGACCGCGTGCAGCCCCGCATGCGCTGCTATCAGGATGAGATCTTCGGGCCGGTGCTCAGCGTCGTCCGCGTAGAGACATACGATGAGGCGCTCAAGCTCATCAATGACAACCCTTACGGCAACGGCACTGCCATCTTCACGCAGAACGGCGGCGCAGCGCGGCAATTCCAGTTCGATGTCGAAGTAGGCATGGTCGGCGTGAACGTGCCCATCCCCGTGCCCGTATCGTATTACAGCTTCGGTGGATGGAAATCGTCGCTCTTCGGCGACCTGCACATGTATGGGCCTGAAGGCATCCAGTTTTATACGCGCGCGAAGGTCGTCAGCAGCCGCTGGCCCGATCCCAGCCACAGCAAGGTCGACCTCGGCTTCCCGCAAGTCCGCTAGATCTCACACGCAAACACCGAGGCCGCATGCTCTCTCGAAGCATGCGGCCTCGGTATCTTCACTGTAGCTACAAGCGGCAGATCAACAACTCGCGCTCGTAGATCATCTCCGGCGGCAGGTGATCGTGTAGTTCGATGAACAGCTTCTCGTGCTGGATGACCTCATCCTTCCACGCCTCGCGGTCCACCAGTTCGAGATCGTCGAACTGCTCGCGGCTGAAGTCCAGCCCGCGCCAGTCCAGGTCTTCGTAACGCGGCACCCAGCCTATCGGCGTCTCGCGTCCGAGCGCGCGGCCATGCACGCGCTCCACGATCCAGCGCAACACGCGCATGTTGTCGCGGAAGCCCGGCCAGAGAAACTTACCCTGTTCATCTTTCCGGAACCAGTTCACATGGAAGATGCGCGGCGTGGTCGTCAATTCACGCTGCATCTTGATCCAGTGCCGGTAGTAGTCGCCCATGTGATAGCCGCAGAAGGGCAGCATCGCCATGGGGTCGCGTCGAATCGCTCCGACCGCGCCAGTCGCCGCGGCCGTAGTCTCCGAGCTCATCGTAGCGCCCACATAAACACCCGAGCTCCAGTTGAAGGCCTGGTAGACGAGCGGGATCGTTTGCGCGCGACGGCCGCCGAATACGATCGCACTGATCGGCACGCCCGCGGGGTCTTCCCACGCCGGATCGATCGTCGGGCATTGCGAAGCCGGAGCCGTAAAGCGCGCATTCGGATGCGCAGCCTTCGCGCCTGTCTCCTTCGCGATCTCCGGTGTCCAGCGATTGCCGCGCCAGTCCGTCAGCTCGGCGGGCAATTCGTCCGTCATGCCCTCCCACCACACGCCGCCCTCCGGCGTCAGCGCCACGTTGGTGAAGATGGTGTTGCTCGCAAGCGTGGCCATCGCATTCGGATTCGTCTTGATCGACGTGCCCGGCGCGACACCGAAGAAGCCCGACTCGGGGTTGATTGCCCGCAGCTGGCCCTTTTCATCCGGACGAATCCACGCGATGTCGTCGCCAACCGTCGTCACCTTCCAGCCCTTGAACTCATCGGGAGGAATCAGCATAGCGAAGTTCGTCTTGCCGCATGCGCTCGGGAAAGCCGCGGCCACGTAGGTCTTGCGGCCCTCGGGGTCTTCCACGCCCTGGATAAGCATGTGCTCGGCCATCCACCCCTCGTCGCGTGCAATCGTCGAGGCGATACGCAGCGCGAAGCACTTCTTGCCCAGCAGCGCGTTACCGCCATAGCCCGAGCCGAACGACCAGATCTCGCGCGTCTCGGGATAGTGGACGATGTACTTCTCCGCGTTGCAGGGCCACGGCACATCCGCCTGCCCCGCGCGCAGGGGCGCGCCCACAGAGTGCACGCACGGCACAACGCGCTCGGTATCGCGATCGATAATCTCGAAGACCGGCTTGCCGATACGGGCCATGATGCGCATGTTCACGACCACGTAGGCCGAATCCGTTAGCTGCACGCCGATGCGCGACATCGGCGAACCGATGGGCCCCATGCTGAACGGCAGCACGTACATGGTGCGCCCCTCCATGCAGCCATCGAAAAGCCCCTTGAGCTTGCGCCGCATCTCGAAGGGGTCCTGCCAGTTGTTATTCGGCCCCGCCATGTCCTTCGAGAGAGAGCAGATGAAGGTGCGATCTTCCACGCGCGCCACGTCATCGGGTGAGGACCGTGCGTAGTAGCAGCCTGGCCACAGCTCTTCGTTCAGCTTGGTGAAGGTACCTGCGTCCACCAGCTGCTGCAGCAAGTAAGCGTTTTCCCGCTCCGACCCATCGACCCAGTGGATGGAGGCTGGGCGGGTCAGTTTCGCCATCTTCTCTACCCACCGCAGCAGCCCCTTGTTGCGGCTCAGCGGCTGGCTATATTCATGATGCTGTGCATCGAGCAGCGCGGAGCTGCTGTGTGCCGACTTCGCGTTGGGACGAAGCCCCTTAGCGGATGAAGCCATACCTTCGATCTCCTCCGGGAGCAGAACTCCCGCCGGCGCCCGTTTTCAGCGCACCGCTAAGAATACTCAACTCCGGGCCTTCCCGGCAAAACTGCAAATTGCAGAATCGTAAATACTTAACACCGCAATCATGCCTCGACTGGGTAAAGATGCGCATCCCTGCCCCGTCCGGGATAATAAAAACAGTCTGCTTTTTCAGACAGGAGAGATACGCGTAATGGTTTTAGAGATCGCCCACATGGAGATTAAGCCTGGCGTCGAACAGGAGTTTGAGGCGGCGGTGCGCCAGGCGAAACCGCTCTTCCTCAACTTCCCCGGCTGCCTCGGTATCGAGCTCAACCGCTCCATCGAACGCCCGCAGGTCTACCGCCTCTTTATCCAGTGGGAGACCCTCGAGCATCACACCATCGATTTCCGCCAGTCGGAGAAGTACCCCGAATGGCGGAGCATGGTCGGCAGCTTCTTTGCAGCGCCGCCGGTCGTCGAACATCAGCAGGTTGTCGCCCTCGACTAACCTGGCAGGCTTTATGCGGGCAGCACGCGCATGGTCACTTCGAACGTGTGCTGCTCGCCGGGCCCAAGCTTCACCGCGCCCACGCGCAGGTTGCCGCCTTCCACGCAGGTCATCTCGCGCCACTCTTCATCACCGAGATCGGCGAGCTTCGCCGCGCCCTGCGCCCACGGGTTCCACACCACCGTCGAGCTCGAATTCTTCTTTTCGATCTCGATACGCCGCTTCAGCTGCGGATCGATCAGCGTCAACGCGGCTTCCGTGTACTGGTAGGCATTGTCGGTGCCGGTGCTCAGATGCACGTCGCCGTGCTGCACCTTTTCGCGATTGCCGTCCATATTGTCGAAGTACGTTATGCCATCGAGCCCCAGCACGCTGACCTTCTCCGCATCGCCCACGCGGTAGTAGGTGTGCAGCGCCTCTTCGAAGGTGAAGGCCGTGTCGCCCGTATTCGCCGCGGTCAGCTCCAGGCGCAGCTCCTTGCCCACGGTAACGCGAAGCGCCGCGCGCACCTCGTACGGCCACCACTTCCAGCTCGCGTCGTCACCCGTCGTCGTAAGCGTCACGATGATATCCTCGTCCATCTGCGCCACCGAGAACAGCTCCCACTCCTTGGTGCGCACAAAGCCATGCGACGGCGCCTTCGGATCATCCACCTTGTCGCGGAACCACGGGAAGCACACGGGAATACCGCCACGGATCGCCTTGCCGTCCACCCACGTCGACTTCTCGCTCACGAAGATCACTTCTTCTTCGCCCTCCGGCTTCCATGCCGTCACCTGCGCGCCATGCAGATAGATCTCCGCCTCTGCTGCAGGCGAGGTGATGCGCACTCGCGAGAGGCCGCCATTGCCGGCTGAGATCTCTACCACTCCGGGAATGCCGAAGACCTCATTCAGTGCTTCAATCTCCTGCTCGATGGACATGCTCATGACTCCTTCAAAACCGCGATGGCGGCGCACCCTCAGGATAAATCTTTGCCCTCTGCCAGCAGCACACCGGCAGCGTGAAACTCGGCTTCGATTGCATCCACCGAACCGTTCAGATCGATTGCCCGGCACGCATCGCGCAGCACTACCGCATCGAAGCCCAGCCGCCGGGCATCCAGCGCCGAGTATCCCACGCAATAATCGTAGGCAAGCCCCGCGAAGAAGACACGCGTCAGCCTGCGCTCCTGCAAATAGCTCGCAAGCCCGGTGCGCGTCTCCTTGTCATTCTCGAAAAACGCAGAGTAAGAATCGATCTCGCGACGAAAGCCCTTGCGCAGGATCAGCTCCGCCTGCGGCAGATGCAGCCGCGGATGAAACTCTGCGCCAGCTGTGCCCTGCACGCAGTGGTCGGGCCACAGGGTCTGCGCGCCGTAGCGTACATCGATCGACTCGAACGGTTTGCGTCCCGCATGCGAGCTCGCAAACGAGATGTGCCCCGGCGTGTGCCAGTCCTGCGTAAGAACCACATGGTCGAAGTGCGGCGCGACGGCATGAATCGCGTCGATCACCGCATCGCCGCCTGCAACCGCCAGCGCGCCGCCCGGGCAGAAATCGTTCTGCACATCGATGACGACGAGCACGTCCTGAGCCTGAACCTGCATATTCATTTGGATGCCGCAGGCCTCTACGCCGACGCGCCAAAAGGCTGTTCCAGCGAAAGGCTGGGCCCGGTGAAGAGCTTCGCGCCGTCTTCGGTGATGTACATGTCGTCTTCGAGACGCACGCCGAACTCTCCCCGCAGATAGATCCCAGGCTCATCGGAGAAGGTCATGTGCGCGGCCAGCGGCAGCTTGTCGCCCTTCACCAGGTACGGCCACTCGTGCATATCCATGCCGATGCCGTGCCCCACGCGATGCGTGAAGTGCGCATAGTCCGGCCCAAAACCCGCATCGGTAATCACCTTGCGCGCCGCTGCGTCCACATTCTCCGCGGGCACGCCGGGCTTCGCCGTGGCCAGCGCCGCGGCCTGCGCGTGCTTCACGATATCGAAGACCTGCCGCATCTTGTCGCTCGGTTTGCCATACACAAACGTCCGGCTGATGTCCGACTGATAGCCTTCCACCGTGCAGCCATCGTCAATGAGCACGATCGCGCCCTCGCGAATCGTCTGCGGCTTGATCGATCCATGCGGCAGCGCGGAAAACTCTCCGGTCTCACAGCTGGCGTCACCGGGAAAACCCACGCGGTCATACGCCGTCGAGATCAGCGCGGAAAACTCGTGCGTCGTCATGCCCGGATGTCCCGCCTTCCATGCGGCCTCGTACACCTGCAGCGTGACGTTGTTCGCCAGCTGCATCAGCGCCAGCTCCGCGGGCGACTTGATGCTGCGGCAACCCACCGTCACCGGCCGCGCATTCACCAGCTTCAGCTGCGGCAGCGCCGCACCGATGCCATCGGCAAAGACATACGGCATCGTCTCCTCGATGCCCAGCGTGCCCGTCGCCAGCCCAGCCTCGCGCAGCCCATCGGCCACACGCTCATACGGACTGTCGTCCTCCTGCCAGGTGTAAAGCTTCGTCTCCGCCATCGCCGGAACCAGCGCCAGCCGCTCGCGCAGGCGATCCTCCTCAAACGCTGGGCACACGCCATACGGCTTGCCCTTCGCCGGGATCACAATCGCCGTCAACCGCTCACTGTTGCCCCAGCGGATGCCGGTGAAATACGCCAGCGTAGTGCCGCCTACCAGGCAGATCGCGCTCATGCCGTGCTGCGCCATCAGCTCGCGCGCTTTGGCAATGCGCGCCTCCCGCTCTTCACTCGTGATGGGCTTCGCTTCACTGCGTCGATTCTGCAGTGCGGCAATCGACGGCGGCAGCTTCGCCAAAGCAGGCTCCTCCTGCGCAAGCAGCCGTCCGGTAAACGCAGCAGGAAGCAGAGCAGCGGGCGCTGCGCCAGTCAGGAAGAATCGGCGAGTGGTCGTCATGTAAGCCGAATCATAACGGCAGCCGTCTCTCCTCGCCACGTTTTTGATAGGCCCGCGCCATTACCATGGAAAAAGCAGTCGCCGACGAAGGATCTTCCCACATGAAGCTGCCCCGCCCTCACGCCGAGTCGCCGTACATGGAGTTCTCCAAGCTGCATTCCGGCGCAAAGTGGAACCTCGCCACCAGCGCCGTGACGGCCTACCCGTTGCGCAATCTCGACTTCGATTGGGGACAACTCGAGATCAATGGCCCGTCTGCCTACGGCTATCGTCCTCTGCTTGAAGCTATCGCCCTCATGAAGGGTGTCACACCCGAGCACGTCGTCCACACCACGGGCACGTCGATGGCGAATCACCTCGCCTTTGCCGCGCTCCTTGCGCCCGGCGATGAAGTGCTACTCGAAGAGCCCGCCTACGAGCTGATGCTCAGCACGCTACTCTTTCTCGGCGCGAAGGTGCGCCGCTTCCGCCGCAGGGAGGAAGACAACTTCGCGCTCGATCCAGAAGAAATTCGCCGCAATCTCACACCGCAGACAAAGCTCATCGCACTCGCGAACATGCACAACCCGTCGAGCTCGCTCGCCAGCAACGAAACACTGCGCGTGATCGGAGAAATGGCACAGGATATCGGCGCGCGCGTCCTCGTCGATGAGGTCTATCTCGAAGCGCTGCACCACCCGCCGCAGCCGAGCGCCATCCACCTCGGCCCGCACTTCATTGTCACCAGCAGCCTGACCAAAGCCTATGGATTGGGCGGCCTGCGTTGCGGCTGGATCCTCGCCGAGCCCAAGCTCGCAGAACGCCTCTGGAGGATGAACGATCTCTACGGCTCGACGCCAGTACACGTCGGCGAACAACTCAGCGTCGCAGCCCTCACACAGATCGACAAGCTGGCCACACGTGCCGATGCGATCCTCGACGCCAACCGCGCCGCACTCGCAGAGATCCTCGGCAGCCATCCCGCCATCGAGCTGGCCATTCCCGCCGTCGGCACCTGCGTATTCCCTCGCTTACGTAACGGTGACGCGCACACATTCCTCCAATTCCTGCGTGCGAACTACGAAACCAGCATCGTACCCGGCCACTTCTTCGAGCGGCCGCGGCATTTTCGCATCGGACTCGGCGGAGATGTGGCGATGACACGCGAAGCGCTCACACGGCTGGCAGAGGCCCTCACCGCGTGGAAAGGATAAGCATGCCTGGCGATTCGTTTCGCCTGCAACGCTTCCTTGACGCACAGGAACCTGTCTACGCGCAGGTCGTCACCGAGCTGCGCGAGGGTCGCAAGCGCAGCCACTGGATGTGGTTCATCTTCCCGCAGATCGCCGGCCTCGGCAGCAGCCCCACCACGCAGTTCTTCGCCATCTCCTCGCTCGAGGCAGCCCGCGCCTATCTCACGCATCCGGTACTCGGCGCGCGGCTGCGCGAGGTTACGGCTATCGTGAACAGCATAGAAGGCCGCTCCGCCTATGCCATCTTCAGCACACCGGATGACCTCAAATTCCACTCCTCGATCACCCTCTTCGCTCAGGTAGCAGAAGCCGGCAGCCTATTTGTAACAGCGATAGATAAATATTTCGGCGGCGAAGCGGACCGAAAGACACTCTCCCTGCTCTGAGTTCTATCCATGAATTCGGAGTAAAGAATCGTCATCCCGGCCGGAGCGGGAGGTATTTGTCTCGCGGAATGGAGGGACCTGCGGTTCTTCCCGCAATCACCACACCCTGCGCACCTGCGTAAGCTGCGTTGCACCCAGGGGAACAAACCCCAGCTGCTCGTAGATCCCAATGGCACGCGCATTGAAGTCCGAGACATGCAGAAAGCTCTGCAGCCCATCCTCGCGATGCTGCCGCATTACATGCCTCACCAGTTTCGACGCATAGCCTCGCCCCGTGTGTGCCGGATGCGTGCAGACCGCACTGATCTCCCGCGCGCCCGGCACCGCCAGCCGTTCGCCGGCCATCGCAATGAGTTCGCCGCCCTCGCGGATGCCCCAGTAGCGCCCCATGCGATACGTTCGCGGACGAAAGAAGCCCGGAAAAGCTACATCCGTAAGCGCGACCATCTCCGGAGCATTCGCCGCCGTCAGCGACTCGATGCGAGGGTCTGTTTCCAACGCGCTCACTGTATTCACTGCGGGAGCCATCTGCAGCGCCGAGATCGCGCCCACCACGGCAAGCTCCTCCACCACCGGAGGCGGCCCCGCATCCTCGCTCCACGCCACGTAGAGCACCTCATCCATCGCCAGCAGAGCGGCCAGCTCACGCATCGCTGCAGGCGCACTCTCACGCAGTGCGGCAAACGGCACCACGTCTGCCGGATACCTCCGCGCCGCAACGCCGCCAAGCGCGAGCGGTGCATGCTCGGAGGTCAGAGCCTGCCATACGACATTGCGAATCATCTCCATGCAGGCACCTTATTTCGCCGGAGGATGTTCCGCATTCCACCATGGCTGGCCGGCCACAATGTGATCGATACGCACGCCCGGAAACACCGCACGCAGCTCCTGCGCACACTCCTCCATGCCCGGCTCTTCCGATACTTCGTGACCAATCAGGATCAGCGCCTTGTGCCGTCCCTGCGCCACCGCGTCGCGCGCATACTCCACCGTCTCCCACTGCGAAGCCTCGCCCGCAATCAACACATCCACATCGTCGCGGCGCAGCGCCAGCACCTGCTTCTGCAGGCCCGAGGCGCCGGGCCGGATGGCCACATGCGAAATCTTCAGGTTCGGATCGCCAATCACCGGCAGCACCGCGATGTGCAGCCGCGTGCGCAGCATCGACACCAGGTCTCCCAGCGTCGTCGGAGAAATCGTCAGGAAGAACGGATCGTTATCCTTGTAGTCGTTCTCCCAGCCCAGTGCCTTCAACAGGCCAATCGCAATCGGATCGGGCTTCGTCGCATGGATCTCATCGTGCAGCCGATACACCACCATGTGGTGCTCGCGGATGAAAGCCAGCTTCTCCTCGTACACCGGATCGCCCTGAAAGAAGCTCGTATCGTCGGGATGATTGTAGAAAGTCGGTTCGTGCGTAATCACCAGGTTGTCGCCACGCTTCGCGGCCTCGCGCAACACCTCCATCGTGTCGAGAAAGGTGGTCGCAATCCCCGTCACCGGCGTCGCAGGATCACCCGCCTTCAGCGTATCCACAGTCGTACCGGAGATCGGACCGCCATAGCGCTGCTGGATTTTCTGAAACGCCTCGCCGGCGGTGATGTTCTGGGCTGAGGCGGCTTGAGCGGAAGCGGCAAGAGGAGCGGCAAGCAGCAGGGCTGCGGCAACAGAACGAAGCATGGCATCCATCTTGCCTGAGCAGGCACACGATTGACCACGCCCCTTACGGTTCGCCCTTCAATCGGTCCTGGATCGCCCGCGCCGTCTTCTCAATCTTTCGCACCTCCTTCCACAACGCAAGAGGCAGCAGAGCCGCGGGGTCCACATCCTCGAGTTGCGCATGAAAGTCGAGCGTCAGCTTCAGCAGCGCGTCCGAGCTTTCACGTAGCTCATCCCACGCCAGCGCGCCGGCATCGATTGCCTCTTCCTTCAGCGCCTGTGCCCCGGCAGGCGCAATCACCGCGGCCACAAGGCCGCCAAGGAACCACCGCCGGGATGGAAGCACCCTGCTCATAGCGAAAACACTGGCAGGAGTCTAAGCCGGTCACAGGAGTCCAAGAGCCTCCGCATCCGTAGCATTTCGAACCCTGCGCAGAATCGGGCAACCTCCCCATAGCCATGCCAAAACGGGAATGTAGACGGCTGACAGCCATGCCCATGGCAGGCTATGCTGTTTGCGCTCAAGAAAACGATTTCTCAGCGACTTTTCAACCAGGACGACCATCCATGAAGCCCCTTCGTATCGCCTGTACGCTCTTCGCTGCAGCCCTTGCCGCCTGCACCGCCGCTCTCGCTCAGCCGCCCACCGCGCCGCAGGCTCTCGCGCTCACTGGCGACTACTGGGGCACGCATGACCCCTCTGTGATCAAGGCAGGAGGTGTTTGGTATGTCTTCGCTACCGGCAAAGCCGCAGGCGGAGGCCAGTTCCAGATCCGCTGCTCGGAGGATCTCCACGCCTGGAAGCTCTGCGGCCGCGTCTTCGATCAGGTCCCCGACTGGATTCACAAGGACAGCCCCGGCACCGAAGACCTCTGGGCGCCTGACATCTCCTTCCACAACGGCGAATACCAGCTCTATTACGCCTACTCGCTCTTCGGAAAGAACCTCTCCGGCATCGCACTCGCGACCAACAAGACCCTCGACTCCACCAGCCCCGATTACAAATGGGTCGACCACGGCCTTGTGCTGCGTTCGGTAAAGAGTGACGACTTCAACGCCATCGATCCGAACTTCATCGTCGACGCGCACGGCAACTCATGGCTCGCCTTCGGCAGCTTCTGGAGCGGCATCAAGATGCGCCGTCTCGACAACAAAACCGGCATGCTCTCCAAGAGCGACACCCGCCTCTACTCGCTGGCCACACGCGCAAAGCCTGCAGATGCCACTGCGGCCGAGAAGCGTGTTCACGTCAACGGCGTCACCGACGATCTGCCCCCTGACTGGGAGGCCATCGAAGCGCCCTTCATCGTGCATCACGACGCTTATTACTATCTCTTTGTCTCGTGGGATCTCTGCTGCCGCGGCACCAAGAGCACCTATCACACCATGATCGGGCGCTCGCGTTCCGTCACCGGCCCTTATATCGATAAAACCGGCAAGCCGATGATGGAAGGCGGCGGCACGGAGCTGCTCGGCGCAAACCGGCGCTGGCTCGGCCCCGGCGGCGCATCGCTGTACATGGAGGACCACACCGGAGGCGGCGACGGCATCCTCGTCTTCCACGCCTATGACGCAAAGACAGGCAAACCGGCGCTGCAGGTTTCAACCCTCACCTGGCAGGATGGATGGCCGCACGCTGCTCTCGGCGAGAGCGAAGCTGCTCCTTCTTCCGCGCCATAAGGTTGCATGAAGAATCAAGGACATCCGTCAAAAACGCACTCCGCGAATTTGACAACTATTAGACGGCAACTTAACGACAGCTCTGGGGGCGCATCGCTACT
Organism: Silvibacterium sp.; assembly: GCF_047605705.1. Lineage (NCBI taxonomy): Bacteria > Pseudomonadati > Acidobacteriota > Terriglobia > Terriglobales > Acidobacteriaceae > Silvibacterium > Silvibacterium sp. The sequence goes on from NZ_JASGFD010000041.1 coordinate 41,339, forward strand.
GTTCTTTCCTGTAAGGAGAAAACACCATGCGCCTCTCGATTCGCACCCTCGTTCTTACCTCTGCAGTTCTCAGTGCCACCGCTGCCTTTGCGGCCGATCGAGCGGTGGTGAATGTTCCCTTCAACTTTGAGTCCCACGGCGTGTCGTATTCCGCTGGCCGTTATGAAGCCACCATGGGCATCAACAACGGGTTCATCACCATCCGTAACATCGACGCCCCCAAGCAAAGCCTCACCTGGGTGGCTGCCCCGGCCGATGAAAAGGCCATCAGCGCTCCTATGCTGGTCAAGTTTGATGATCTGGGAACGACGCACGAGCTGCGCACCATCCAGCTCGGATCCCGGATCACCCCAAGACTGGACGTTCACACACGCCACCACGATGCGGGCAGCTTTGTCGTGGCTCTGAACGGACAGTAAAACAGCAACACGCGTCAGGGCCTGCACGGATCGCTCCGGTGCAGGCCCCTTTTTTTGTGCAAATCTTCTGGGAGTTAAAGCCTGAAATAGGCGCCGATCATAGGCTCGGCAGTCTGCGTGAAAGAGCCGGTGGACTGCAAAATCGTGCTTAGATCAGGGGCCTTGTACAGGTTGCCGCGGTATTGAACGCGCAGGCCAAGATGTGGAAGCAGGCTCCAGTCCAGTCCCGCACCGTAATCGAAAACGGGCATGGTCGCGGAGGTCGTGCCAGTCTGATCTCCGGCAGGCTGTTCAAAAAGAACGCCAACTCCTAGCAGACCGAAAGGACGCAGGCTGGCCAGCCGGATCGATGGAACCCAATTGAAGGCAATCTGATGAGCATTGGCGGAAACCGACTGCCCGATTGTGCACGATATCGGGCTCCGCGAGCATAGAAGCGGGATGGAGTAGTTCTGGTTCGCACGGTTGTAGGAGTAGCTCACGCCGTAGCCCAAGAGGGGATTGCTGAGGTGGCGCAGCTCAACCATGCCACCGGCCGCATTCGCTGGAATCTGCGTATTGAAACCATTGCTGGTCTTGCTGTTGAAGGCTCCATAAAGGCTCAACGCCACGTCTGTTTGAGCCTGGGCAATGACTGTCAGGGTGATGACAGCGAGAAGACAGAGAACAGACCTGGACCACTGGTTCATATCGGTGAACGCTCCAGAGGATATCGGCTGCGTGCCCCGTGGCCGGCTGGCATCAACAGGCTAAATTACTCAGAACGCTACCACCCTTTTAATTTTTCATAGTCCGGCAACACACCGGACGCACCCCGAGACATACGAACCTCGCGCCGCTCACACAAACAAGAAAAGGCCGCTGCCATCGGGCAGCGGCCTTTTCCGGCATGAATATTTCGACTTGCGACCAGCGGGAGCGGGTGCCGAAGGCGATTCGCCCTGCGCGAAACAGCTAGATGTGGCAGGCCGCCATGCCGCGCTTTTCCAGATACTTCTGGTGGTACTCCTCGGCCTTCCAGAAGGTCTCGGCCGGAACTACCTGCGTAACGATCGGCTTATCGAAGGCCTTCGCTTCCGTCAGCCGTGCGATCGTTGCGTGTGCCGCCGCTTCCTGCTCCGGCGAGTGGAAGAAGACCACGGTGCGATACTGCGTGCCATAGTCCGGTCCCTGCCGGTTCAGCTGCGTCGGATCATGCAGCTCGAAGAACAGGTCCAGCAGCTGCTGGAAGCTCACCTTCGCCGGATCGAACTCGATCTCCACCACCTCGGCATGACCGGTGCGGTCCGTGCAGACTTCCTTGTACGTCGGGCTCTCGAGCGAACCGCCCTCGTAACCGACGGCGGTCGAAATCACGCCGGGAACCTGCTGGAAGCGCAGCTCCACGCCCCAGAAGCAGCCTGCGCCAAACGTTGCCTTTTCCATGTGACTCTACCCCTCTCTCTGCCCAATTAGATGTAGCAGACTGCGGAACGATCTTACCTGCCGCGTCCGCCACCCGAACGGCCACCGCCCGGGCGGCCCGATCCCGGGCGACCCGATCCCGGACGACCTGCGCCACGCGGACCGCCAGAAGATGGACGGCCCCCAGACGGACGGCCGGAACTCGGCCTGCCTGCGCCCGGTCTTCCCGAGCCGGAACGGCCTGCTGGACGTCCCTCACCGGAACGGCCTTCGCCTGAGCGAACGGAACCCGGACGACCGGAACGGCTGAAACCGGCGCGGTCCGGACGATCGGAACCCGAACGATCCGGTCTTGGACGATCTGACCGGGGACGGTCCGAAGCCGGACGATCCGAAGCCGGACGATCTGGCCGAGGACGATCGCCAAATGGCGGCCTGCCCGATCCGGTCCTTCTCGGTCCCTGCCCTGAACCCTCGCCAGCATCCTCACCCGAGCGGCTGTAACCGCCACGGCCGGAAGGACGCCGGGAAGCCTCGACGCCCTCGGATTCGGACTTGCCATAACCAGGTTTGCCGGAACCGGATCGACCGAAAGAAGGCCGGCTGGATCTGGCTCCCGAATCCGAGCGGCTGAAGCCACTGCGGCCGGAGTCTCCACGGTCCGAATCCTTACGCCCGAAGCCGCTCTTGCCGGAACCCGTCTTGCCGCCCTTGACCGAAGCACTCTTGCCCGGCGCGCCCTTACGGCGCACAGGCGAGCTGGGACGGCCATCCGGCCCACGCCGGAGCGTGCGGCGAGGCGCGTTCTCGCGCGCATCCTCTTCGCGCACCTCTTGAATCGACAGCCCGAACTCCGCGGCCTTGGCCTTACGCGCAGCTTCCCTCTCTTCAAAGCGAGCCTTCGCCTCGGCGGCGGCGGCGCGTTCGGCCTCCCGCGCCTTGGCCTTGGCCCGGGCGCGCGCCGGTCCGGTACGGACAGCCTTGCGCAGTGCCTCGACTTCATCTTCGGTCAGCTCGCGGAACTCGCCCGGCTCCACATCGAGTTGCAGGGGGCCATAGCCCACGCGGCGAATCTTCTCCACGTGGTGGCCGATCTCCTCGAACATCTTGCGGATCTCGCGGTTGCGGCCCTCGATCAGCACCATCTCGTACCACGGGTTATCGCCGTCGCGGAACAGCCGGATCTCGGCCGGAGCCGTCAGCACGCGGCCTTCGCGCGAGCCGACGCGGCCTTTTTCAATCATGACGCCCGAGCGCAGCTGGTCGAGCCCGCTGGCCTCCGGCTTGCCCGCAACCTTCACCAGGTAGGTCTTTTCGACGTGCGAGGCCGCGCGCGTCAGCGAGTTCGCCAGGTCGCCGTCGTTGGTCAGCAGTTGCAGGCCTTCGCTGGCATAATCCAGGCGGCCCACCGGGAAGACGCGCTCGTTCGTGCGCCGCCCCTGCTGGATCAGGTCGATGATGGTCGGCCGGTTCTCCGGATCGCTCACCGTCGTCACGTAGCCGCGCGGCTTGTTCACCATGTAGTAGCGCGTCCGCTCGCCGCCCTGCAGCAGCTTGCCATCCACGCGGATGTGGTCCTTCGCCGGGTCCGCCTTGGTGCCGGGCTCGGTCACGACCTGTCCGTTGATCTGTACCCGCCCCTCGGCGATCAGCTCCTCGGCCTTGCGCCGCGAACAGATGCCTGCGGCGGCGATGATCTTCTGCAGCCGCTCAAGATTGGGGCTTTGTTCACTCATGCTTCTTCCTTCTCTACCTCGGCCGTTTCCTCGCCCGCCTCAGCCTCATCCGTATGTTCTTCGGCGGGCTGGGGCACCGGCACCTCGACATGTGCCTCAATGCTGGGCAGGTCGGCTTCGGCCTCTTCGTATTCGGTCACCACGATCGGCTTTGCCACGTGGGTGGGGATGGTTCCTTCGGTCGCCGGAGCCTTCTCCGCCTCGACCACTTCCGCCTCTGCCGCCGCGGCGACTTCGCCCTCGGCTACCGGCTCGATCTCTGCTGCGGCTTCCACATCGACCACTTCCACCTCGGGAGCCTCCTCAGTCTCATCTTCGTCAAACGGCAGCGGCGTGTTCTCCGCGATCGGATCCTCCGCCTCGGCCAGCTCCCCGGCCATCTTCTCAAACTCCTCGAGCGACGGCAGCTCCCCCAGATCCTTGAGGCCGAAGCGGAGCAGGAACTCCTTCGTCGTCTTATAAAGGATGGGCCGGCCGACCACCTGCTTGCGCCCGGCGGTCGTGATCAGCTTGCGGCTCACCAGCGAACCCAGTACGCCGCCCGAATCCACGCCACGGATCTCCGCGACCTCGGGCGCCGTCACCGGCTGCTTGTAGGCGATCACCGCCAGCGTCTCGAGCGCCTGCAGGCTCAGCTTGAGCGGCGGCTTCAGGCTCTTCACAAACGAGCGCACCGCATCGTGATACTCAGGCTTGGTCGCCACGCGATAACCGCCGGCGATCTCGCGAATTTCCATGCCGCGCTCGCTCTTGATGTACTCCGCCATCAGCTCCGCCATGATCAGGCGAACCTCTTCGCGCAGCTCGCGGTCGCGCTGTCGAGCAAGACGGCGCTCGTCTTCCGGCGTCAGCGCGGCAGACGGCATCAGGTCCGTAGGATCTACGGTCTCAGCAGCTTCCGCGGCCTCGGCCGTCTCGACAACGTCCGATTCCGTCTCCTGAGACTCCTCTTCGGACTCTTCTTCTGCGACGGACTCCTCCGCCTCGGCCTGCCCGGCTTCGGCGGCTTCCGGCTCAGCCGTAGCTTCCTCGGACTCTTCCGCAGTTTCCGCAGCGGTTTCCAACACTTCGGCGGCCGCATCCGCTGCTTCGTCCGAGGTTTCCGGATCGTCAACCTGTCCGACGGCCAGCTCAGTCAGCTGTGCATCGACCTCGACATCGGACGGCTCGGCCGCTTCCGCGGACACGGATGCAGCTTCGGCAGCCGCGCGGGCCTCCGCTGCGTCGCGCAGACGCACGATGCGGTGCTCGGCTACCTCATCGGAGAAAAGCGCCGCCAGCTGAGCCACGGTTACCGGCTCCTCGGAGGCATAAATCACTGCTTCGATCTTGGCTTTAAGGCTCATGCGTCAAAAGCGCCCGCAAGGGCGCTTCTCCGATACTACAGAAGGGCTGGCCATCCGTCAGGAGAAGCTTTTCGCCCGAAAGTACGACGGCCAGCAGGAGAAGCCTCCCGCTGGCCGCCTTTACGACTGGCTACCGGCCGCTGTTTCTATACAAACTGGCGCATCACCCAGAAGATGCCGCCAGCCAGCGCCGCTGCCGCCGGCAGAGTGAAGACCCAGGCCAGGGCGATATTGCGCAGCGTCGACCACTGCAGGCCGCTGCCATTGGCCAGCATCGTGCCGGCCACTCCCGACGACAGCACGTGCGTCGTCGAAACCGGCAGGTGGTACTGGTCGGCGGCGATGATCGTCACCGCGGCGACGATCTCGGCCGAGGCGCCCTGCGCGTAGGTCAGGTGCTCCTTGCCGATCTTCTCGCCTACCGTGACCACGATGCGCTTCCAGCCCACCATCGTGCCCATGCCCAGGGCAAGCGCCACCGCCACCTTCACCCAGCTCGGAATGAACTTGGTAGAGAGGTCGAGGTGCTTCTTGTAGTTGGCCAGCACCGCGTTCTCGGTCGAGGAGAACTGCGGCGTGCTGGACTTGGCCATCAGGCGGAGCGCCTCGCTCTCGACATACATGTCGTTGCGGACGTTCTGCTGCTGGCTCGCCGGGACATTCGCCAGGCTCTTGTAGTTCAGAACCTCGTTCGTGATCTCGACGGAGAGCTGCCGTGCCGCCAGCATGGTGTTCGGCGTGAAGTTCTTCGTCCGGATGTAATCCGTCAGGTCGGTGCGGGCATCGCCGATCAGCGCATCCTGCGATACGTGACCGGAGAGCACCTGCGAAGCCTGCTGCGAAACAGCGGCGAAGTCCTGTACCTGGTTGTAGCCGATCGCGTGGTTGAGCGCGTAGGCCGTCGGAACCGTGCCGATCAGGATCAGCATGATGAGGCCCATGCCCTTCTGACCGTCATTCGAACCGTGACCGAAGCTTACGCCCGTGCAGGTAAGAATCAGCAGGCCACGAATCCAGAACGGCGGCGGCTGGTTGTCCTTCGGGGACTCGTAGAGTTCAGGCTTCTTGACCAGCAGCTTGATAAGCAGCAGCAGTAGCGCGGCGCAACCGAAGCCGACCAGCGGCGAAATCAGCAGCGCGCGGAAGACACCCGTCGCCTGCGCCCAGTCCACACCGCTCGTGCCGTTGCGTCCGCCCATCCACTGGTTGGCAAGACCAACACCAATGATCGAACCGATCAGCGTGTGCGAGCTCGAGGCCGGCAGGCCCAGCCACCAGGTGCTCAGGTTCCAGAGGATCGCGGAGATCAGCAGCGCGAAGACCATCGCGAAGCCGGCTCCGTGGCCGACCTGCAGGATCAGCTCCACCGGCAGCAGCGAGAGAATCGTAAACGCCACCGCGCCCGACGACGTGAGCACGCCAATCAGGTTCCACATGCCGGACCAGACCACGGCAATGTGCGGCTCAAGCGAGTGCGTATAGATGACGGTGGCCACGGCGTTCGCCGTGTCATGGAAGCCGTTGACGAACTCGAAACCGAGCGCGATAAGCAGCGCGATGCCCAGCAGCACATACGGCCAGGCTGAGGCCAGGTGGGTGGTGGAAAGGTCGCTGGCCAGATGCGCGACTGCATAGCCCAATCCGCCGACAAGGATGAGACCGAAAAGGACCGCGCCGATCATGCCCGGCGATTTGTTGAGCTTGTTCTGTACTGACGAAGCTTCCGTCGCGTTCTGAGGAGGAAGGGCGACGCTGCTGCTCTGATTCATTGGGTCAGGCTCCTGAAAAATGCGTGGCCGTATTGGGGGAGAAGGGAGGCTCGTGGAGCAAAGTATCAGGCGCGATAGACGATAAGAATGAAAATGGCATCGCCCTGTGTGAATATTTGATAAACATCGCGGGGACCTTCACGGCCCGATTGCACCGCTTTCCGTGCAGCCGGCGTCGTATAGATTCGGTCTGGCCGGTAAAATGAAGGGATGCCCAAGCCCCAGAAGATCGTTCGCGGCAAAGGTGAACTTCACCTTGTCTCTTGCAACTGCTTTCTCCGCGAGCCGAAGCTCGGCCAGGAGAAGCACCGCGACCTTTTCTGCCAGCTTCTCGAACAGCTCCGGCACAAGTTCCGCTTCCGCATCCTCGGCTATGTAGTGATGCCCACCGGCTTTCACCTGCTGCTGTCGACCCCGGAAAACGAGACGACCGAGGAGACGATCGCCACGCTGCGCCAGCGCTACCAGCGCCGCTACAACACCTCGGCCCGCACCGACGATCCGGCCTGGGACAAGGCCATTACCGTCAAACACATCGTCAGCCCCGATCAGATCGTCAGCGCCGTCCGCTTCATGAACGAAGCCCCGGTCAAGGCCAACCTTGTGGAGACGGAAACCGACTGGGAATGGAGCAGCGCCCGCAGCTACGCCGGCCTGCCCGAAGGCGTGGTCACAGTGGAAGTGTACGAAGGGGCGAAGGCCGCGGTTTAGCGCCTGTCCCCTGTCCCCATTTCATGTTTTAAAAGATTGTCATTCCGACCGAAGCGGCCGCAGGCCGCGCAGCGGAGGAACCTGCTGTTCTCTCAATAAGCGAAAATGAGGGTGCCCCATTCAAGCTTCGCTTGAGTGGGAGGGCACGAACCGTGTCGCCAGATACAATCATTCCTTATCGAGACCAATTCTTGCCATATAACTACTTCCATGGCGTTGGAATTAGCAACACGTTATCGACGACTGCTCGCCTCTCTCAGCGATCAATTCGACGCGCAGGGAAATCATCCTGCGCAAAGGGTCGTTCACAAATGGCTCCATGCCCTTGATCGCCTCGCTGACTCTCAATGGTCATTGGATAACCTAAAAGGACATGCGCATCAAGTTGCGCGAACCGCTCCTGCGTTAGCCATTCTGCATCAGGAACGCATCGCAAGGACAATGCCTTCCGAGCAAGAGGACATCCTGCAATTGACACTCGACGACCTCATAGCGGAGGCGTCGCGGCTCAGCGCACAGATTGAAGACGCTAAGCAGATCAAAGACGATGGCGGATTGAAACAGATCATCGGGAAGCACCTGCTCAGCGTGCAATTCCACCCTTGCCATAGTATTGATCTAAATTTCGAGCTTGGAGAACTCTCCATCTATGAAAACTGCACGATTGAGACCCGGGTGCAGATTTTCTCCAGACAAGACAATGGTTTCAGAGATGTACTTTGCGCACTAATGCATGAATCGATTCATGTAGACAGCGTTGAAGAGACGGAAGGCGATTCACTTCGGATCGCCTTTTCAGAGAAGACAGTACTAGGTATCCCACTAAGTCCAAGGGCCGCTGCCAGCTTCGAAGCCGTAACCTTCAGCTCTCGCGCAGGTGGCC
>NZ_JASGFD010000042.1:0-45096 GCF_047605705.1 Silvibacterium sp.
AAACACCCCGGCAAATTAATGGGGGGGGCGGCCATTCTTTGGCCCCCGCCCCTCGCTTTTCTAAACCCTAGTTCGTAGTTACCGGCATCGGCGCCGACTTCGGAGTAGAGATATATCCCCGCACCTGGTTCTTGTCGATGCTGTTCACCACCAGCTCGTACAGGTTGTTGTCCTTGCCCGTATAGAACTGCACCGGCTCATTGAGGCCGCGGTCCTTCTTCTCGATCTTCTTATCATCCGCATAAACCTCGAGCGTGTAGCGGCTGTGCTTCGCATCCGCCTTCTTCAGCTCCAGGCTCACCGTCGAGACAGGCTTCCGCTGCCCCTTGTCGAGAGTGAACTCGAAGTAGTTGCGATCGCCCTTGTGCTTCAGGATTTCAAGCTCGTCATGGTTGGTCGCGATCAGGCCGCTCTGCACGCCCATGTCGCCCTTCATGCTCTGCAGCTGCGCTTCGTCGGACTTCAGCTGAGTCTGCGTGTTGCCGAGATCGCTCTTCACGCCGCCCACGTCCGTCTTCACGCTTGAAACGTCGCTCGAGACAGAGTTGACCGCCCGCTGCGTTTCTTTCTGCTCCGTCTCCAGGCGCTGCGAGTCCGCCTGCTGGCGACGCATGAGGTCTTCGGCGCGCATCTCCAGCTGCTTCTGGGTCAGGCCCAGCGACTTGCCCAGCGTATCGCTGGTCACCTTCAGCCGCGCGTTCGTCTCGTCCAGCGCCGTGGACAGCCTGTCATTCTGATGCTGCGCCTGCGAGAGCTTCGCTTCCGCATTGGTCAGACGCCCGGACAGGTAATAGCTCCAGCCCAGTCCGCCGACCGCGGCCAGCACGGCCACGACCAGCAACACAAGAAACAGTCCCGAATAGCTCCGCTCTTCTCCGCTCAACGATCCATCACTCATTGCGTTGCTTCCTTTCTCTTGCTCACGAACTGCGTCCGGCGTCCGGCTCTCAAGAGCATAGCCGGTTACCGGCACTCCGCCATAGGGCAAAGACGGCTCCAGCCCGGCCTGCGTGGCAGCCCCGCATCCAGAGGCTTCATTCCAGGGACTACAATAAAGTGCGTGGACTCTACAGAAATTGCCATCGTCGGTGGCGGAATCATCGGTCTGTCCCTCGCACTCGAGCTCGTCGCAGCTGGCCGCCAGGTTACGGTTTTTGAGCGTGGCACTGCTGCCTCGGAAGCCTCAGTAGCCGCAGCCGGCATGCTTGCCGATCAGGACCCCGAAAATCCCGCCGAGCTCAAGCAGCTTTCGAGCCTCAGCCGCAGCCTCTGGACGGATTTCCGCCAGCAGGTCGAGCGCCTCTCCGGCATGGCCGTTCCGGTTCACACCCGGCGCTCCATCCAGGTCGCCCATCATCTGCCGGAAGGCTTCACCGAGGCCACGCCCGAGGAGATCGCCTCCGTCGCTCCCGGCCTCAATACCAGCGGGAAAAGCGCTTTCTTCCTTGAAGAGGAAAGCATCTGCCCGCCTGAACTCTCCGCCGCGCTGCCGGTCGCCGTACGCGCTGCCGGGATTTCGCTGCTCGAGCAGACATCCGTGGAAGCCGTGCATGACCGCGCCGATGGCATCGAAATCGTGACTTCAAATGGCAGCTGGCTGGCCGGGCAGGTGGTCTACACCACCGGCGCATGGGCCGCGCAGTTGCCGGGCCTGCCCGCCGCGCCGCGCAAGGGCCAGATGATCTACGCCTCGCTCGACCACCCGCTCGATTGCGTGCTCCGCTCCCCGGACGTCTACATCGTGCCTCGCGGCGGCGGTTATTTCGTCATCGGCGCCACGGTCGAGGACGCAGGCTTCGACAAGCAGGTCCACGACGACGACATCCAGGCTCTGCTGGCCCGCGCCGCCGCACTCTGGCCTCCGATCGGCAACGCCACCATCGTCTCTACCTGGGCAGGATTGCGCCCGGTATCGCCCGATCACCTGCCGATACTCGGCCCACTGGACGATCAGGGCAAAGGACGCACCTGGGCTGCCGTCGCTCACTATCGCAACGGCATCCTGCAGGCGCCCGGCACTGCCCGCCTGATGCGGGAATTCATTGAAGGACAACAACTGAGCGTCGATCCGACGCCTTTCCGCTGCGACCGCTTCGCCCTCTCATCCGTCCAATAACCTATGGCGCTCCGCGCGGCTGAAGGGCCGGCGCGGAGGCCTTCCACGTAGCCAGGACCTGGCCCCGGCCGCATGACAATCGAATACGCACTGCGTTATAAACGTTCTTTAGCTCTCTTTCGCCCGCAGGAAGCTTCCGCATAGCCGATGGTTCGATCTCGGGCATTCCGGCATCCGATAACAGGAGCAACGGCGCGAAACCGATAAGGATTTCATCCGTAAACATTCAGTAAGGAGCAAATCGTATGGCGACTGCGGTAGCAGCGAAGGGTCTTGAAGGGATTGTGGCAGCAAACTCCGGCATCTGCTGGATTGACGGCGATGCGGGCGTGCTGGCCTACCGCGGAATCGACATTCACGAACTGGCAGAAAAGTCGACCTTTGAAGAGATCACCTATCTCCTCTGGAACGGCAAGCTGCCCACTAAGGCCGAGCTGGACGAGTTCAGCAAGAAGCTGGCCGACGCGCGCGAACTGCCCCCCGCCATCCTCGACCTCATCCGGGCATTGCCGAAGACCGCGACGCCAATGGAAGTGCTGCGCACCGCCGTCTCCGCACTGAGCACCTACGACGCCGACGAAAAGGCCGTCGACCATGACTCGAACGTTCGCAAGTCGTTCGCGCTGACCGCGCAGATCCCCATGATCGTTGCGGCCTTCGACCGCATCCGCAAGGGCAAGGAAGTCGTCCCCGCGGACAAGTCGCTCTCGCATGCCGCGCACTTCCTGCAGCAGCTCACCGGCGAGACGCCCTCCGAGACCGCGACTAAGACCTTCGATGTCGCGCTGATCCTGCACGCCGACCACGAGCTGAACGCCTCGACCTTCGCCGCGCGCGTTATCGCCGCGACCCTCTCCGACGTGCATTCGGCCATCACCGGCGCCATCGGCGCCCTCAAGGGCCCCCTGCACGGCGGCGCGAATGAAGCCGTGATGCGCCTGCTCTTCGAGATCGACAAGAAGGGTGCGGACCCGGTCGAGTACGTGCGCGAGCTGCTCGCCGCCAAGAAGAAGATCTCCGGCTTCGGCCACCGCGTTTACCACACCGAAGACCCGCGCGCGACGCACCTCCGCCGCATGTCCGAGGCTCTGGGCAAGGCCGACGGCAACCCCAAGTGGTACGAGATGTCCCGCAAGATCGAGCTCTTCGTGAAGGAAGAGAAGAAGCTCAATGCGAACGTCGATTTCTACTCGGCCTCCACCTACACCACGCTGGGCATTGACCTCGACCTTTTCACGCCCATTTTCGCCATCAGCCGCATCTCCGGCTGGGCCGCGCACGTCATCGAGCAGCTTGACGACAACCGCCTGATCCGTCCGCGCGCCGAGTACATCGGCCCCGAATATCCGGCCAAGTACATCGCCATCGAAAACCGCTAAGCGCGAAGCTTCACATCGCAAGCAAAACAGAAAGGGCGTCCTCGCGGACGCCCTTTCTGTTTTGCGCCAACTCTGACGGTGGCCCATTCAAGCCCGAAGTTGGCTTGAGTGGGGAACATCACATCGAAGCGCCAGGCCGGCTCGCAGGCGGCACGATGCCATTCATGCGCAGATACTCCACCATCTGCCCGTAGTGATCCATGGAATGCGCCATGTAAAACGACGCCATCGAGACACGCGTTGACTTGAAGTTTTCCGGCCCCTTCAGGGCAAGAAACGCATTCTCCGGCGTAATCGAGCTGATGGCCGTATGCGCATAGGCAAAGCTGTCCTTGAGCGCCTTCACCAGCTCGTCCTTCGTCTTCAAATTGTCCAGCATCTTCGGATCGACTCCGCCCGTCACGCCAAAGCCATGAAAGAACTCGGAGCTCGACCCTGCCAGGTGCTTCACCTGTTCACCAAAGGTGCGCACGCCTTTGAATTCACCGCCCGGAACCGAGGGTGCGAAGTCATATTTCTCGGCAGGCATTGCTTCGGCCGCGCCCACCACTTCTTCCTCAAATACAGAGAGCGCCGCGTTCAGGCTGGCCGCCGGGGTCAGCGGAGTTCCTTCCACCGCCATTTTCGGCATAGGCTTCGCCGAAGCCATATCCTGGGCCATACTCATCACCGGCAGCGTCAGCACTGCGCAACATGCCGCCGTCATAAGACATCGCATTTTCGTCATTCCCGCCTCCTCAACTGCGCAGCCAGCCTACCAGAAAGCTATGCGGGAAGCGTCAAATGCGCGTCAGACCAGCGTCAACTCCACGTTCAGCGCCCGGATGCTCTCCGCCGCCGTCTCCGGCAGCTCCCGATCCGTAATGACGTGATGCAGCGACGAGACCGGCGCGATGCGCGAGAGGCTGCGCCGCGAGAATTTCGTCGAATCGCATACCGCCACCACTCGCGTCGAGGCCGCGATCATCGCGCGATTCACCCGCGCCTCGAGCAGGTTCGGCGTAAACAATCCGGACTCCACGTCGAATGCATCCACGCCCAGGAACAGGATGTCGGCGTGCATCTCCTTGAGTACATCCTCGGCAATCGGCCCGACCATAGAGAAGGAATTCCGCCGCAGCGTGCCGCCTGTCAGGATGATCTCGAAGTTCGTATTGCCCAGGTCAGCCGCAATATTGATCGCGTTGGTGATGATCGTCAGCGACGAGAAGCGCCGCAGCCCCTGCGCGATGGCCGCCGTCGTCGTACCCGAATCGAGCATCACGCAGCTGCCGTCGGTCACCAGCTTTACCGCCGCAGCGGCGATGCGCTGCTTCTCCGCGGCACGCTGCTCCTGCTTTTCTTGGAGCGATGGATCGAAGAGCGCGCTGGAAGACGCTGGCAGCGCGCCGCCGTGGCTGCGCTGCAACAGGCCGCGCTCCTGCAACGCATCGAGATCCTTGCGGATGGTGATCTGCGAGACGCCGAAATGCTGCGAGAGGTCTCCAACGATCACGCGGCCCTCGGCCTGCAGCATCGCCAGAATCTGTTGCCGCCGCTCCTCGGCCATCAGCGAATCGACCTCGGCGGAAGCGGCACGTCGTTGCGGTTGGGTCACTTGTTTCATGGGCCTTGCTCTCATCAGATATCGCAGTAGGAATGAAGGCTATGCTACTTGTCACCGATGGAAGGATTCAAGCCGGAACACCCTTCCCTGTTGCTCGAACGCACATTACGAGAGTGGGTCGAGATCGAGCGTCAGCACCTCGAAGGGCTTGAGCACAAAGGTATGCGCCTCGCCCGACCGCAGCTCCAGTGCCGGCTGCGCCGCATCGGCTTTCCACGGGCTCTTCGCCGAGTAGCGCTGTGCCGCGCCCTTCGGCAGCTCGAAAGCCTTCTGGATATCGATGCCGATGCTCTGCGGCTTGTCGCTGGGGTTGCGCAGCACCAGGATGCCGCGGCGCGGCGACCAGGACGCCCACCCATACGCTTCCAGCCACGCCGGATCGCCGCCCACCCAATGCGTGTCCTTCAGCACATCCGCATTCGTGCGCGACCACTTCGCCGCCTCGGCCAAGTCGTCCCAGTTCTGCTGCGTCAGCAGCGACGGTGTGATGTACATCTCCTGCAGCTGCGTGCCCGTGCCAAAGTACGAATGAATCTCGTTCGGGAAATCATTGCCAGGATCAGCATCCAGATGCCGGTGCTTCGCCGCATAGATCATGCCGTGCAGCATCAATGAATTCAGCGGATAGAGCGGTCCCGCCTTCACCACCTCGTCGTATGTGTCCGCGTCACGATAGGTGATCCAGCGCTCGCGATACGGTCCCACGCCGGCCACGCTGTCATCCTCGCCGCCGCGCCAGATCGAATCCGCATACAGTAGCCAGAACGGCGACGGATAAGTGCCGGTAGTCAGGTTGATGTATATGTCCGGCTTCACCTCGCGCAGTTCGCCAATCAAGTGAATCGCCGCGCCGAAATCACTGTCGAAGCGGCTGCCCGGGAAGACGCTGTTTGCATTTCCCGTTCCATCGAACTTGAACTGGTTCACACCGTACTTGCGGATCATCTCCAGGCACACATCACGGAAACGGTCGTAGTACTTCGGCCCGGAGAGCGCGAAGCCATCGTCCACAATCTCGTAGCCCTGCTTTTTGCCGTACGCGACGCGCTCCGCCTTCGGCTTGTCATAGCCGCCCCAGGGAGACATCCACACGCCCGGAGCCGCGCCATACTTGGCCGCAGCCTCGCGGATCGGCGTAAAGCCGCTGGGAAAATCCTTGTTGAAGCTCCACAGCGTCGTGTGGTCGTCCCATCCATCGTCAAAGAGATACGAATCCAGCGTCACGTCACGCTTGTCATGCAGCTCGCGTCCGAAGGCATTCACGCGGTCCAGCGCATCCTTCTCTCCATAAGGAGTGAAATAGCCGATGTCGTACCACGAGTTGTAGTGCAGAAACGTGCGGTAAGGATGCGCCCGTTCACGCTCGATATACGCAAGGAAGTCGCGGCGCATCTGCCCGGTGTGCGCCACGCCCACCACCGAGGAATACGTCACGGACTGCCCTGCCTTCAGCGGCAAATCCCGGTCGATCGCCGCCGTCACGCGGCCCACGGTCACCTTGCTGTCAGAGAGTGGATGCTCGAAGCCCAGGAAGAAGTCACCATCCACCACCGGCGATCCCTTCACCGAGCCCACGACCTGCGCACCCGGCAGCGCCGCGTCGATCAAACGTACCTGCTCCACCGGGGCATCTTTACCCGATGCCATCAGCGTCACGAACTGCCGCACATACTGCGATCCATCGCGCAGCACCACACTCCACTTCACCGTCACGCCGGACTCGGGCGCGGCAAAGGTCGCATCGAACTCCTGCCCCGGGATGCCATCCGACGCGCGCGAGACATCCGTCTTCGCCTCCAGCGCGTGAAACCCCGCATCGGTGATGGAAAGGCTATCGGCACTCTCGACCTCACCGGTCTTGAAGCGTAGCGCGAAGGGCGCAGGCAGCGTAATGCTCGTATGGTGTAGCCGGTCTTCGACTGTCAGCGCGGAAAGATGATGATCTGCAATCGACCAGCGTGCCGCGATAGCATCGTCGCCGAGTGTGTAACTGTCACCGTGACGAATCGCTTCCGCCTTGCCTGCCTGAGCCTGCGCTACGCCCGCACCCGCCAGCACACCCGCCATCGCCAAAGCAAAAGACACTCCACGCTTCACTGAAAACCCTGCCTGTACCTGTTTTTTTGCGGAACACGATGGTTTTACAACGAATGCGATAACGTAATCAATCGAAATAAAAAGAAACGACCCCAAGCTCCCGGCTTCCGCACAAAAGCAAAAGCCCGAAACCGCCATATCGGCGATTCCGGGCTCTTCTCTTTTGCCTCTGCCGGACGGTTCTAGCGCACCTTCCACTTGTTCGAAAGCGCGGCCAGCTTGTCGTTCATGCTCATCGGCTTTGCCGGCTCGGCCTTTGCAGCCGGCTTGCCGCCGCCCTTCTTCGGAGGCGGTGCCGAGGGAGCCATCAGCGCCTTCATGGAGAGCGAAATGCGCTTCGTCTTCGCATCCGCGCTCAGCACCTTCACCTTCACGATCTGCCCGGCCTTCACCGCCTCGGACGGATCCTTGATGAATTTGTTCGAGAGCTCGCTAATGTGGACGAGGCCATCCTGGTGCACGCCGATGTCCACGAACGCGCCGAACTTCGTCACGTTGGTCACAATGCCCTCGAGCACCATGCCATCGCGCAGATCGCTGATCTCGTGCACTTCGTCATGGAAGCTCGGCGCGACGAACTTGTCGCGGGGATCGCGGCCCGGCTTGCGCAGTTCTTCGAGGATGTCATTCAGCGTGAAGACACCCGCCGTCAGCTGGCTGCGGTCTACCTTCTCCAGTAGTTCCGGCTTCTTGATGATTTCCTCAACGGAAGTTCCGAGCATCGTCGAGATCTGCTCCACCACAGGGTATGACTCCGGATGCACCGCCGTCATGTCCAGCGGCTGCTCGCCACCGCGGATGCGAAGGAAGCCCGCGGCCTGCTCGAAGGTTTTCGGGCCGACGCCGGTCACATCCTTCAGCTGCGCGCGCGAACGGAAACGTCCGTTGAGATCGCGATACTGCACGATGTTGATGGCCGTACGCTCGGTGACGCCCGCCACATAACGCAGCAGCGTCCACGATGCGGTGTTGAGATCGACGCCCACGCGGTTCACGCAGCTCTCGACCACCTTCTCGAGCGAATCGTTCAGCTGCCGCTGGTCCACATCATGCTGATACTGGCCCACACCGATCGACTTCGGATCGACCTTCACCAGCTCGGATAGAGGATCCTGCAGGCGTCGTGCAATCGAAATCGCTCCGCGCACCGTCAGGTCAAGATCCGGAAACTCCTGCCGCGCGATGTCCGATGCCGAGTAGACGCTTGCGCCCGACTCGCTTACGGTCACCGAGAAGATGTCCTCGATCTGCTTCTCGCGCAGGAAGCTACGCACAAAGGAGTCCGTCTCACGCGAAGCCGTGCCATTGCCGATAGCAATCGCGCGCACCGGATGCTGTTGCATCAGCCGCGTGAGCTTCTCGCCTGCCTCAGCAATGCCGTGCTTCGAGGTGTGCGGATAGATCACATCGTGCGCGAGCATCTTACCCGTCTCATCCACGACTGCGATCTTGCAGCCAGTGCGCAAGCCAGGGTCGATGCCCAGCACTGCGATCGGGCCGGCCGGAGGTGAGAGCAGCAGGTTGAAGAGGTTGTCGCGAAAGACGCCGATTGCCTCCGCGTCTGAACGCTGCTTCAGTTCAAGGCGAATCTCCGCCTGGATCGAAGAGTTCAGCAGGCGCGTCCACGCATCTTCAATCGCCAGCTCCAGCTGCCGCGTCCAGTCGCCCTGCTGCGCCCGCAACACGTGCGCACGCATCAGCCCCAGAGGCCGCTCCGCTTCGAGCTCGATGAGGAAGTACAGCACATTCTCGCTCTCTCCGCGCCGGATCGCGAGCATGCGGTGCGACGGAATCAGCTTCGCCGCCTCGCGATACTCGTAATACATCTTGAACTTTTCCTGCTCGTCCTTGGCATCCGGAGCCTTCCGGCTCACCACCACGCCCTCGTCGAACATCAGCTGCCGCAGCGCCTTGCGCAGCTCGGCCACTTCCGTGATCCACTCAGCCACAATGTGCCGAGCGCCTTCGAGCGCCTCGTCCGCATTCGTCACGCCCAGCTCGGCGTTGATGTACGCAGGCAGCTGCTCGTCCAGCGACTGCGCACCCGCTTCCTGCGCCCACAGGTACTGCGCCAGCGGCTCCAGGCCCTTTTCGCGCGCAACGGTCGCCTTCGTGCGCCGCTTCGGCTTGTAGGGCAGGTACAGGTCTTCGAGTTCGCTCTTCTCGAGCACCTTTTCGATGCGCGCCTTCAGCTCGTCGGTCAGTTTGCCCTGCTCCGCGATGGAGGCAAGCACGGTCTCGCGGCGGTCTTCCAGTTCGCGGAAGTAGGCCAGCTTTTCCTCGATGTTGCGGATCTGTACTTCGTCGAGATTGCCGGTCTGCTCCTTGCGATAACGCGCGATAAACGGCACTGTGCCGCCCGCATCCAGCAGTTCGATGACGGAAACAACGCTGCGCAGCGGCAGCTCGAGAAGGTTCGCAATGTGCGCAAGAACTTCAGGGGAGAGATTCTTCGGGTCGCTCATGAACGTCTGTATTCATGCTAAATGTCCACAGTGAGGAAATGTACCGGCGGCCCTTTATGGGTACCTGGCCGTACCTACCTTCTTATCCCGTCGTATCCTTCCATCAGAACGGCTCCGTCCCTATTCCAGCTCGAGGTCTCCTTCCGGATGAACCGACGCACCTTCTGCGGCCTCATGTCCGGCGCACTCGCCGGCAGCGGCCTGCTGCCGCCATCCTCCGCGGATGCGCAACAATCCGCAGGCCAGCCAGGCTCCACGCCGCTGCGCTTCACCCGCGCTGCATCCAGCCCGTTTCATCTCGACGCCGGCGGCAAGCCGCCGCACCTGCTGCTTATCTCGGCGGACATGGTCGGCCCGGACATGTATCACCCCGCGCGGCCGCTCTCGCAGCAAGTCCGCATCCCCAACATCCGCTCGCTGATGGAAGACGGCACTTTTTTCGAGAACGCCTTCTGCACCGTGCCGCTCTGCGCTCCATCGCGAGCCTCGTACCTTACCGGCCGCTACAGCTACATCCAGGGCAATGGCGAGCGAGCGCCCCAGGGCCTGCAAACCGAGCTGCGTTCCGACGACACCATCTTTCCGGAATACCTCAAGGCAGCCGGCTACCTCACCCGTCAGGTAGGCAAATGCCACGTCGGCACGAAGAAATTCCTCGATGCCTTCGGCGAAAACGATCAGCCATGGGACCGCTGGTCGCCGCCTGTCTTCGATGACGACGACTTCCTCGCCTATCAACGCCGCCTCGAGGTAAAGCCGCAACAGTACGCACGCGAGATCGTCTTCAAGCAGCAGGACCGCAAGACACCCGGTAACTCCGCAGGCGGATGGATCGTCCAGGAGGACGGCAAGCCCTTTCCGAAAGAGGCGCAATACAGCTACTACCTCGGGCAGAAGATCATCGGCACGCTCGAAGGTCTCATCGCCGACGGCTCACTCGCGCGACACCCCAGCTATCTCCAGCTCGATATCTTCGATCCGCACCAGCCCTTCTCGATCCCCGCAGGATATGAAGATCGCGAGCGCGAACTGCGTGCCATCATGACACTGCCCGAGAGCTACCACGCCGCACAGCAGCGCGACTTCGAACCAGCGGGCAACGAGCCGGAGATCGTAGACCTGTACAGGAAATACTGGGGCATCTACGATCCGCACCAGCTCATCGACTACCGCGTTGCGAACGTTCTCCAGATGGAAATCGTCGATGAGGTCATCGGCCAGGTGCTCGCGAAGTACAAGGAGCTCGGCCTCTACGACAACACACTCATCGCCTTCATTTCCGACCACGGCGAGATGAACGGCCGCCGCGCCATGGTTGACAAGGGTGTCTACATCTATCCCGATGTGCTACGCGTGCCCATGATCCTGAAGCCGCCGCGCACCGCACCGCGTGAGCACAAACGGGTTGAGACACCGGTCTCGCTCATGGATATCTCGCAGACCTTCCTCGATGCCGGAGGCATCAAAGCTGAGGCCCACTTCGACGGCATCTCGCTCCTGCCGCATCTGCGTAGCGGCGCCGGAGACGAGGACCGCACGCTCTTCTTCTTCGGAGGATGGCATGTCGGCGTGAATTTTGCCTGCGGCACGCAACATCGTTACGACGACGGGCGCCGCTATCTCTACTCCTACAACGCCAGCTCACCGAAAGATGAACTCTACGACCTCGAAAGCGACGATGCGGTAAACCTCATCGACAACCCGAAATATGCAGAAGTACGCCGCCATATGATTCAGCGCCTGGGTGCCGCGCTCGAAGCGGATCCACGCTGGATCGGATTCTGGGCCGAGTTTCGCATCGCCCGCTTCAAGGATCTGCCCACAGCAGGTGGGGACATGCAGCTTTTCACCAAACCGGCGTAATTCGTAACTGCTGCAACGATAAAAAAGCCCGGATCTCAAGATCCGGGCTTTTCGCATATTCAGAACAAGATTATGAAGCAGTCACGTTGAACCCGCTCACCACCACCTTCGCCGCCTCTCCACGCGTATCCGCATGCTTCAGCTCGATGACAATGGTGCGTTTTTCACCCGGCATCAGCGCAATATAGTTATCGCTGTAGATCGCCGGCAGAATGCGGTCGCCGCTGCGCTCGCGCACAGCCTTCAACCGTGTCATGAGTGCCGGTGTCTGTGACGTATTCTCGAGCTCCGTCGTCAGAAGCCACTGGTCTCCCTGCTGTGCTGCCTTCGTTGTCGCGCGCACCTGCGCTTTCGCCAATTGCCGGATGGCACGATAGTCGCCTTCCCTGATCGCCCGCAGATAGAAGTTGCTCGAAAGCTCCTTCTCACCCTGTGTGAGCGAAAGCCTCAGGAAGTGTACCGATGTCAATCCGTCCATCGACGGGATCTCGATTGGCGTCTCCGTGCTGTCTTCCCTGCTATCAAGCGAAGCAGACTTCGACCACTTCTTTTCGCCATCGAGGTTCACGATCTCAGCCTGAGCCGTCAACCCGCTCTGAATGCCACCGCTGTAGTTCACCACTTCGATCTTCCCCGTCGTACGGTTCCACTGGATGTGCAGCGGCTCCGACCCCTTCTTCGCGCCGAAGTACGCTGCTGTCGGCTCAAAGTAGTAGTCGTAGGTCTGCCACACAAACGACGGCCAGCAGGGATGACTCATCCACAGCAGCACGCCCATGCGGTACTTACTCTGCGCCTCGAACATCGCGCGGTGACCTTCGTAGTTTACGAACTGCGCGAGTTCCACCCACTGCTCGCCCGACTGTGCGCCACCGTAGCTGTCGTTGATGATGCCGAGGAACGAACTGCCGCCCTGCGCGCCGGTCTGCGAGAAGTCATGCAGCCCCCAGTCGAGCCCCTGCGGCCAGATCGCCTTCTCCGGCATCATCGCACGCACGCTCTCGATCGGCGGAATGTTCGGCATGCCGATCTCGCTGTGCATGCGGCTGTCGGCCATATCGAAGTACACCGCCGTGGGCAGCGCGTTGTACGGGCCGTGGCCGCTCACCACGTCGTCAGCCGAGCTGCCGATGTAGTGAATATCCGGATGCAGTTCCGCAAGCAGCTTGCGAATGCCTGCGTCGAGCACCGGCGGCGGATAGCCTTCATTGCGGCCGCAGTAGAGTCCGATCGAGGCATGACGGCGGATGCGCAGAATGTAGTCGCGCGCATTCTTGAGAAAGAGCGCGTTGTCATCCGGGATCGGACCATCCCACGGATTCGCCAGCCAGAAGTCTTGCCACACCACGATGCCGTGCCGGTCGCAGGCCTCCCAGAAAGCCTCGTCGCCGATCTGCCCCACCCAGTTGCGCACCATCGTGAAGTTCATCTCGCGGTGATAACGCAGCGCCGCGTCATACTCGCGCGCACGATAACGCAGCATCGATTCGCCGAAGCCCCAGTTGCCGCCGCGCGCCACAAACCTGCGCCCGTTGATAAAGAGCTTGAGCTTGCCGCCCTCTTCGCTGAACGTCATCTGCCGGATGCCGGCCTTGAACTTCTTCGTGTCGGTGATCTTATGGTCCCGCCCTTCGAAGCTCAGCTCGACGTCATAGAGATGCGGCTCTCCATAGCCCGTCGGCCACCACAACTCGGGCTTGTCGATCCGCAATTCAGGATGCGTCACCGTATCCAGGCGAATCGTCTTCTTCTCCGCAGCTTCCAGATCGACATGCTGCGCGAACTTTACCGATCCGAACCTGCCCGTGAGCGTGCCGATCACCGGCTTCGAGGTGTGATTCCAAAGCTCGACTTCGATCTTCAGATCGGCGCGCGAGGTATCGGGCAGCGGAAGTGTCGATACCACCAGCGGGTTCTCAACTGTTACCGCTCCGGTTACAGATAGATATACATCGCCCCAGATGCCGCTGTTACGCCCTCGGATCGTAGGAATCCAATCCCACCCAATCGACGCATGATACGTCGGATTGTCGCGCCCCAGAGCACCACCGTTGCGGCTCGGATTCTCCCACGTCTTCTGTTTGCAGGCTCCCGGCGTCACATTCTTTTCGACCTTCACCGCCAGCGCATTCACCTGCCCCGGCTTGAGCTTGCCGGAGACATCGAAGCGCCCGCGCATAAATCCACCTTCGATCCGACCCAGCTTTTCGCCATTCAGGTAAACATCGGCCTTCCAGTTGATGCCGTCGAAGTTCAACCACGTCGTCTGCCCGTGCCCAACAGCGGGAGCGGTGAACTCCGTGCGATACCAGAAGTCCGAATAGAAGTATGAATCTGAAATATGTAACTGATTCTGACCAAAATTCGGATCCGGGATGGCTCCCGCATTCAGGTAGGACGTCAGCACCGTGCCCGGTACCGTCGCCACCACCCAGCTGTCGTCTTTATAGCCGGCAGTCGCGAGCGCCTCGCCCGTCGCAGAGCTCAACGCGGTAATGCGCTCCACGCGCCAGTCCCCACCTGCGATATTCAGACTGCCGTCTGCGGCAGGTTGCTGCGCGGCCTTCGGCTTCGCCACCGGGCCGCCGCGGCCATACACCTCAATTTCACTCAGCAGGTAGCCCTGCGCCGAGGTGGGCCGCGTCATCAACACGCGCACATAGCGCGCACGTTGCGACGAGGGGAGGTGCAGGTCATCGACCTGGCCATTGTTTGCTGCAAGCGCCTGAAGATCGCGCCACGACTCGGCGTCATCCGAAAGCTGGATCTTCCCTTCGGCCGCGCGCGCAATCCAATAAAGAGCGATGCGGTCGAACTCGCAGCGTGCACCCAGGTCCACATAGACCCACTCTTCGCCGCTGCCCGCGCTCATCCATGCGCTGGTGAAGCTGTACGGACCGCCCACCTGCACACGCTCGCTGCCACGCCAGAATTCGATCTGCCCCATCTGCCACTGTGCGCCCTCTTCATCGCCTTGAAGCGAGCACCTCACCTCGTAGTAGCGGCTGCGATACGCCTGCTTCAGCGAAATCTCGGGATAGAAGAGGTTCGCTCCATGCGAAATATCCGGCGGATACGGCGCGGGTGAGGTCGTCTCCGGGCCTTCAAGGCTCGCGACCTCTGTCCACGTGCGCCCGTCATCGGAGACAGATATCGTCAAACGGATCGCCGATGCCGGTATGTGCTTCGGCATCACAAGAAAGACCTTCAGCTTATCGATCTCCGGCAGCTCGTCACCGCCCAGCATCATCACCTGCACCGAGGGCGAGGAACCCTTGAGCTCCTGCGGGCTTGCCTCGTAGTGGTTCAAGAGCGTTTCGCGATCCGGCTTAGGCAGCTCGCCCTGCCGGTTCATGGAGACCGCGACCCAGCTCGGCATCCGCGTATCCTTCACGCCGTCAGTCACCAGCTGCGCCGTCAGGTTGTAGTCATACGCACTCGAATGGAAGGCGGGCCGCCGGAGCGCCAGATTGCGATAGGTCGTCGCATCAATCACCAGCTCCGGCGCAAAGTTCTCCTCCGCCGCCCCCGGATACAGGCCAATCCCGCGCGTAAATTCCGCAGCGGCGGCGGTTGTGTTCTCGGCAACGCCGGCAGGTTCGTCCAGGGCCGTGGCAGAAGTTTCAGCAGAGGCATGGGCGGCGGGCATAGCCATGCCTGCGCCCGCAATCAGGGTGCTCTTCAAAAAAACGCGTCGTGAGGTGGACATCGAACCCTTTCGTATGGCCGTGCCCTCTCATCACCGCGAGTAAATCGCATAACCGGGCACAGGGTACACACTATCGCCGAACCTCATGCGCCATCAAGTCGGAAGCAAAAGGCCACAGCCCGCGTAACATTTACGCGGGCCGTGGCCTTCTCGGATAAAAGCAAATACGTTCAGTGGATCTGTGTTGCCGTCAGCTCAACTTCCATCTTCCCTTTGCTGTCCAGATCGTCAGAGGAAAGGATCGTCGTCGGTTTTCCCGGCGCGACCACGGTCGCTGTCTCCCACTTGTTCTGCCGGATGATAGGACTCCCGCCAACGCCGGGGCTTCCGCTTCCTGCAAGGCTGCTGATTTCCGCACTGACTTTGAGAGCCAGGCCATCCGGCGTCTCCTTTGCATCACGGCAATCGATATTCACACCGACATCGATATATTGAATCTGAATCACGCTGTCTTTATCGGCTGTCTGAACCGGAAGCTTTGTCCCTGTTCTTACGGCGACGGGGGATAATCCCGAACCGGTCGATATTGCGGTTTTATAGTTTCTGGCATTGACTACTTTTCCATCAGGACCGATCTCCTTCACCACAAAGTCCAGACGATAGTAGTGCGTTTCTTTCGGCGTATCTTCGGCATACGCCTTTGCACACATGCTGAGCCCGGCCATCGCCAGCAGCAGCGCTCCCAGCCATCCCCACTTCTTCATCACATCCTCCTCTTAGTTCTTGCCCTTATCAGGCGGATTCAATGGTGCAACCTCAATCGCCGCGATCATCACCGGCTTAATTTCCAATGGCTCTATCGGCTTCTGTTCCGGCATCGACATCGCCTGCTGCGCCTGTCGCGGATCACGCCGCACCATGGCCATCAGGGTCTGCTCCTCGGGGGACAAAGGCGTTGGCGTAGGAAAAACTTCCCTCTTCGGTAACAATTCCGCGGCCGGGGCCTTTCTCTGCACATGCACGCTCGCATGCATCGCAGTCATCGACTGGGAGACATGAGGAACATTCTCGTGCGCCTGCAGAGACTTGCCTCCTGCCATCGCAGGCGACGTGCCATGAGAAATCATGTCTCCACCGTGCGCAACCTGGACAGCAGTCGTCGGGCTCGCGCGATGGCGCAACGGCAGCACCACGGCCATCACCAGCGCAGCCGCTATTGGCAGTGCGCAGAACATCCATACAGAACCTCGCCTGGGCTTCGTCCTGGATGCGATCCCGGATGCGGCCTTCGCGCGCACCGCAGTTAAGGTGCGCGATGCCACACCTGCGACAGCCTCATCTTCCCGCTCAGCCTGCGCGTAGTTCATCAGAGCAGCATCCAGCAAAGCTTCCAGCTCCTCGTCCTTCCGATCGAAAGCATCATCGCGCATAGCGTCCCTCCTTTCGCCGCTCCAGCTTCGCGGCCATCTTCTCTTTCAATAGCTGTCGTGCCCGCATCAGCCGCGTGCGTATGGTTCCTTCCGGTACGGATAGCACTTCCGATATCTCCCGCGAGTTCATTTCCTCCACCGCCGAGAGCGCCAGCACCTGCCGTAGCTCTTCCGGCAGCGCGTCGATCATTGCCTGCACGGCCTTCAACGAGTCCGCATCCATCACCAGCTGCTCCGGAGACAGATCGTCCGAAACCGGCTCCGCAATGCCGCAGTCCTCTTCGTCGAGACTTGCGTGTCTGCGCTCCGCCACATTGCGCTGCCCGCGCATTCTGTCCACAGCCACGCGCCATGCCGCCCGCGCAAGGAACGCGCGTTCGTCCTCCATCCCCTTCCAGCTGTCATTGCGATACAGCTTCAGAAACGTCTCCTGCGCAGCGTCCTCAGCATCCTCGCGATGGCGCAACAAGGCATAGGCGACGCGAAAGACGAAGCGGGAATGCCGCTCCACCAGCGCCTCAAACTCCGCCTCGTCCGCGCTCAAGCCCGTCCGCTCCCCTTCCGGTCCGCACAACCATTCTGCCGTTCACTCTCCAGGACGAGACAAAGGGAAGCAGTGTTCATTTTTCTTTTGCCAGGAATGATGGCCAAGGCCAGCAGCCTCCGCAGACAGCCAATCCATATCCCTTGTCATCTAATAACTAGGATTTATCCATCGCAAAGCACACGGCACTGCAGCGGTGCCGCACCCATGAATCCAGATAAACCTTAGACAGGAAGCTGCCACGGACGAGCTCACAGGAGCATTCTCCTCCCGGGCGCCCGGAAAGAAAGAGAGCATGTCGAATCGTAAGACGCTGCAAAAGCTGATCCGCAAAGAGCTGCAGGAAGTCAAGTTCCTTGTCGTCTCCAACCGTGAGCCGTATGTTCATAGCCGGAAGGACGATGAGATAGTGGTCAGCCGGCCAGCCGGAGGTTTGGCCCTCGCACTCGATCCGGTCATGCAGGCCTCCAATGGCGTGTGGATCGCGCAGGGCACCGGCGATGCCGATCGTGAAACGGTCGACGAGCACGATCACGTCGCGGTGCCACCGGAAAATCCCAGCTACACCCTGCGCCGCGTCTGGATCGACGAACAGCTGCAGCGCGAATTCTACAACGGCATGGCCAACGAAGGCCTCTGGCCGCTCTGCCACATCTCTTTCGTGCGGCCCACCTTCCGTCCGCGAGACTGGGAGAGCTATCGTCGCGCCAACCAGGTCTTCGCCGACGCCATCCTCGAAGAAGCCGGCGAGGAAGCCGCATTCGTCTTCATCCAGGACTATCACTTCGCGCTGTTGCCGCGCATGCTCAAGCAGCGCAATCCAAAACTCATCGTCGCGCAGTTCTGGCACATCCCGTGGCCTAACGCCGAGGCTTTCCGCGCGTTTCCCTGGAAAGAGGAGATCCTCGACGGGCTACTCGGCAACGATCTGCTCGGCTTCCAGCTGCGCTATCACTGCACCAACTTCCTGGAGACGGTCGACCGCAACATCGAGTCCATCGTCAACACCGAGCAATCCAACGTGATGCGCGGCGGACATGAGACGCTGGTGCGGCCCTTTCCCATCAGCATCGACTTCGACGCGCATGTGCGCACGGCCTTCAGCTCTGAAGTGCAGGCGGATATGGAAGAGTGGCGGAAGCGTCTTTCGCTGGATACTTCCGGCATCGAGTTTCTCGGCATCGGCATTGACCGCATCGATTACACCAAGGGCATCCCTGACCGGCTGCAGGGCTTCGACTACTTCCTCGAGCAACACCCTGAATACCGCGGCCGCGTGCAGTTTGTGCAGATCGGCGTGCCCAGCCGCATGGAAATCCAGCAATACCAGGCCGTCAGCGAAGAAGTCGAGAAGATGGTCGACGCCATGAACCAGAAGTGGGCCAGCGGCTCATGGAAGCCGGTCATCTTTCTCAGGCAATACTTTACCCCGCGCCAGCTCATCGCGCTCCACCGTCTGGCGAATTTCTGCGTCGTCACATCCCTGCATGACGGCATGAATCTCGTCGCGAAAGAATACGTCGCCAGCCGCTTCGATGAAGACGGCGTCCTCATCCTCAGCCGTTTTACGGGAGCCGCGCGCGAGCTCGGCGACGCATTGCTGGTAAATCCCTTCGCCATCGGAGAAATCGCCGAAGCCATTGCCCAAGCCGTCAGCATGAAGCAGGAGGAGCGGCGCAAGCGCATGCGGCGTATGCGGCGGGACGTGGAGGAGAATAATATTTACGACTGGGCAGCAAATATCCTCTCGCAGCTGCTTCGCTTCGAGATTTCCTCAGCGCAGGCCGAAGAGGAAGAGGAGGCACAGTGACGGCTCCGCTCGTTGACCATCTCCCCCTGCTGCGTGAGGCTGTCACCTCCGCATCGCACATCGTCCTGCTGCTTGACTTCGACGGAACGCTTGCCCCACTGGTACAGCGGCCCGAAATCGCCGAGCTCCCTGAAGCCACACGCGCTGCGCTGACTGCACTCCACGCCTCGCCGCGCGTGACGCTCGCCTTCATCAGCGGGCGCGCGCTCGACGATCTTCGCTCCCGCGTCGGCCTCGATGCCATCTACGCCGGAAATCACGGGCTCGAAATCGAAGGTCCCGGTCTTGCGTTTGACGGTGTCGACCTCACCCGCGCCGGCGAAGCCATCCGCACTATCAGCGTGCAGCTCTCTGAAAAACTTCAGGCCGTCCCCGGCGCGCAGGTGGAAGACAAGCAATCGAGCCTCAGCGTGCACTATCGCAATGTCGATCCGGCGCTTGTCTCGCGCGTGCTGCACATCACACAGTCCGTCACCGGGGTCTTTCTCGACCTGGTAGCGCTGCATGAAGGCAAGATGGTCATCGAAGTTCGCCCGCGTGTGGATTGGAACAAGGGCAAGGCCTCGGAATGGATTCTCTCCCGCTTTCCCGCGCCCAGTCCGCTTTCCATTGCCATGGGCGATGACCGCACCGACGAAGACATCTTTCTCACCCCGCCTGTGACCATCTCCATCAAAGTTGGAGAGGGCCCAACCGCCGCAGGGTTCCGCGCCAAGGATCCTGCGGAAGTTTGCACCGTCCTCGAAATGATCCGCGGCATCGTCACGCCTTCCCCCGCATCCTGATCGCAGGAATTGCCGTATTGTGTTGACGCCCTCCATGTGCCATCATCCGCTCTGATACCGCACATGGAGGCCCGATTGCCCTGCAGCCAATTCCTCGGCCGAATCTCGACCCGCGCCCTGCTCCTCGCCGCAATCGCAACCCTGCTCCCCGCTACCAGCAACGCCAACGCGCAATCCAGCACCGAGCTTGCACGCCTGCAGCACGAAGCTGCGCAGGTCACCATTACGCGCGATGACTGGGGCATCGCTCACGTCAACGGCAAGACCGATGCCGACGCGGTCTTCGGCATGATCTATGCGCAGGCCGAGGACGACTACCCCCGCATCGAGCGCAATTACCTCGTCGCCTTGGGCCGCCTGTCAGAAGCCGAAGGCGAGAGCGCTCTCTGGGAGGATCTGCGCCAACAACTCTTCATCGATCCGGTCGAGCTCCAGCGGCTCTATACGCAAAGCCCTGCATGGCTGCAGGCGCTGATGCATGCCTGGGCAGATGGCCTCAACTATTACCTCGCCACGCATCCGGATGTGCATCCTGCCGTCCTCCATCACTTCGAGCCGTGGATGGCGCTTTCCTTCACCGAAGGCAGCATCGGCGGCGATATCGAGCGCGTGAATCTCAAGGCGCTCTCAGCCTTCTACACGCAGCCGCACGAAGCGGGCACAGCCTCCGTTCAACCAGAGCTTCCGCCCACGCCGCGCGAACTGGCCATGCTCGCAAACCCGGACCGCTTCGATCCCGACACGCTCGATACTGAGCCACAGGGCTCGAACGGCATCGTCATCGCCGCCCCGCACACCGTCGATCATCACGCACTGCTGCTCATCAATCCGCACACATCGTTTTTCTTCCGTTCCGAGTTACAAATGTCCAGCGACGAAGGCCTCAACGCCTACGGCGCAGTCACATGGGGACAGTTCTTCATCTATCAGGGCTTCAATGACCGTGCAGGCTGGATGCATACCTCCAGCGGCGTCGATGCCGTCGACGAGTATGTCGAGACGGTAACCACACGCAACGGAAATTGGCTCTACAAATACGGCGGCGAGTGGCGTCCTGTCACCGAGCGCAAAGTCACGCTACGCTACTCCACGCCCTCGGGCATCGCCACGCGCACCTTCACCGTCTATTACACCTCGCATGGACCCGTCATCAGCGCGGACGGCAGCCGCTGGGTCACCATGCGGCTCATGAATATCCCCATCGCGGCGCTCGAACAGTCGTACCTGCGCACCAAGGCCCGCACCTACAGCGAGTACTGGAAGACCATGGAGCTGCAGGCGAACTCTTCCAACAACACGCTCTTCGCCGATGCCGACGGGGACATCGCCTACTTCCACGGCAATTTCATCCCACGCCGCGATCCGCACTTCGACTTCACACGTCCCGTCGACGGCAGCGATCCCGCGACGGACTGGCACGGTCTGCTCAGCGTCGAAGAGACACCGCATCTGCTCAACCCGAAAAGCGGCTATATCTTCAACGTGAACAACTGGCCGTGGGCTGGCTCTGGAGAGAGCAGCCTCAAGGCCAGTGACTTCCCTGCCTATGTGGAAATGGGCGGCGAAACGGCGCGCGGCCAGCACGCCATCCGGCTGCTCACGAATCATCCTGATTTCACCCTCGATTCGCTGCTCACGCTCGCCTTCGACAGCTACCTGCCATGGTTCGATAAGCCCATCCCCGCACTGGTGAAGGCCTGGGACAACCTGCCGCAGAATGATCCGCGCAAGGCGCAGCTTGTCGCAGAGGTGAGCACCCTGCGCGACTGGGACCAGCGCTGGAGCGCCGACTCCGTCGCCACATCGCTTGCCATCTTCTGGGGTACCGAGTTGCGCAGCACGCTCACCCCAAAGATTGCACCGGACGCACGCATCGCTGGTCTCGCGGTGCAGGAATACGCGGCAAAGCAGGCTACGCCCGACGAGTTGCTCGGGACACTCGCTGCAGCCTCGGCAAAGCTCACCACGAGCTTCGGCACATGGAAGACGCCGTGGGGGCAGATCAACCGCTTCCAGCGAATTACCGGAGACATCCAGCAGCCCTTCAATGACGCAGCTCCGAGCCTTCCCGTAGGCTTCACCTCATCCGTGTGGGGATCGCTCGCCGCCTTCGGCGCGCACGCCTATCCCAACACCAAGAAGTGGTACGGCACCGTGGGCAACAGCTTCGTCGCAATAGTCGAATTCGGTCCGCGCATACGTGCCCGCGCTGTCACAGCGGGAGGTGAGAGCGGCCATCCCTCCTCACCGCATTTCGACGACGAGGCACAACGCTACATCAGCGGCAACCTGCGCGAGGTCTACTTCTATCCCGACCAGCTCAAGGGCCACACCGAGCGCGTGTACCATCCGGGCCAGTAGTCTTCACCCAAAAGAAAAGGCAGCGTCGCAGGACGCTGCCTTTTCTTTTGATTCACATCGCAAACAGTTTAGCTGAGTTGCGAGGAGATTTCGCTGAAGTCCCATACTCCGGTCTTGTCGTGAATCCACTCGGCCGCGCGCACCGCGCCTTCGGCAAAGCCGCGTCGCGAGAAAGCCTCATGCTTCAGCTCGATCACATCGTTCTCCGATCGCGCCTCGATCACGTGCAGCCCGGAAGCATCGCCTTCGCGATGCGAGGTGATCTCGACTTCGAGCCCCGGCACAGCGGTCTGCAGCGCCTGCTTGAGCGTAAGAGCCGTGCCCGAGGGCGCGTCCTTCTTGCTCACGTGATGCGTCTCGCTGATGGAAAAGCGGTAGTGTGGAATAGCTTTCGCCAATTCCTTCGCCAGCTTCAGCGTCGCCTGCACACCCACCGAGTAGTTTGTTCCATAGAGGAAGCCCGCGCCCTTGCGCGCAGCCAGCGCACGCATGTCTTCGAGCTGACCGTACCAGCCGGTCGTGCCCACCACCATGTGCGCGCCATTCGCCAGGCATGCGCGCATGTTGCCGACCACCGCCTCCGGCGAGGTGAAATCGATCACCGCGTCGAACTGCGCAAGAAACGGCGCAGTGAGCGCGCTGGCGTCGCGATTCTCATCCGATGCCAGCACGCGCACACTATGTCCGCGCTCATGCGCGATGTCGGCCACAATGCGGCCCGTCTTGCCACGTCCTAAAACCAGCAACCGCATTGTCTATCTCGCCGCCTTCACTGCTTCCACGTCAAAGATTTCAGGATCGGGGCTGGCGAAGAACTCCGCATGCAGTGAGCGGATCGCCTCTTCCACGTCGTCTTCCTCGATCATGAAGCTCATATTGATCTCGGAAGCGCCCTGCGAAATCATGCGCACATTCACATGCTTGATGGCGTTGAACACGCGGGCAGAGATCCCGTTCTGTCCGCGAATATTTTCGCCCACCAGGCAGATCAGCGCCTTGCGGCCTTCGTATTTCACGTCGGCCAGCTTGCTCAGGTCGGCAGCGATATCCGGCAGCTTCTCGTTCGAGTCCACCGTCAGCGACACCGAAACCTCCGAGGTCGAGACCATGTCCACCGCGCACTTGTGCTTGTCGAAGACATCGAAGATCGCCTTCAGATAGCCATGCGACATCAGCATGCGGCTCGCCACCACGTCGATGATGGTCAGCTTGCGCTTCGCCGCAATCGACTTGAAGGGGCTCTGGCAGTGCGGCGCCAGCGAGATGATCCGTGTGCCTTCGTTCTCGGGGTTGCGCGAGTTCAGCACCAGCACCGGGATGTTCTTCTTCACCGCCGGAAGAATCGTGGCCGGATGCAGCACCTTCGCGCCGAAATACGCGAGCTCAGCCGCTTCTTCGAAGCTGATTGTCTTCACACGCAGCGCCTCAGGAACGATGCGCGGATCGGTCGTCATGATGCCGTTCACGTCGGTCCAGATTTCGATCGCACCGGCGTCGATACCGCCGCCGACGAGAGCAGCCGTAAAATCCGAACCACCGCGGCCCAGCGTTGTCGTGATGATCTTGTCATCGGCAACCGCATTCGGCGCAACATACGAGCCGATAAAGCCACCCATGACCACGGTGCGGCCTTCGCTCGCATGAGGCAGGACGTGCTCCTTCAGCCGCGCTTCGATCATCGCGTCATCCGGAATCGCCTTGCCGTGCTGGTTGTCCGTGATGATGCACTTGCGCGCGTCGACATGCACGCCATTGAGACCGCGCTGCGAGAAGGCCTCGGCGATCATGCGGCTCGAAAGGCGCTCGCCCATCGAGACGATCATGTCGCTGATGCGCGGCGTCAGCTCGCCCACAGCAGCAAGCCCGCGCAGCACTTCATCGAGACCATCGAACTCGGCATCGATCGAGATGAGCAGGGTCGCCAGTTCCGGCGGAGCGATCTGCGTATGATCGACCACCGTCTGCGTCTGCTGCTTCACTTCTTCCGAGACCAGCAGAACCGTCGCCGTTTCCTTGTGGCGGCTGCGCAGCCGCGCCGTAATCGCCAGCGCGCCGCTGCGATCGCCACGGCCTGCCGCTGCAGCTGCAGCCAGAAGCTGGTCGGTCACCTTCGCCATCGCCGAAACAACGACGATCGGCGTCAGACCTTTTTCGATGCGTCCGCGAACGATGCCCGCGGTGCGGTTGATGGCAACAGCATCCTCGACGGACGTGCCGCCGAACTTCATCACGACCAGTTTGTTCATGCTGTCACGGCCGCCTGGTCGGAATTCTTCACCGGATCCAGCTTACCGAGCGAAACCAGCAGCTCCGCGTTCAGCAGCGCAGCGCCGGCAGCGCCGCGGATGGTGTTGTGCGAGAGCACGGTGAACTTCCAGTCGAGCAGCGTGCACTCGCGCAGCCGTCCCACCGTCGCGGCCATGCCATTGCCACGCATCTTGTCCAGGCGAGGCTGCGGACGATCTTCGAGTCCGACGAACTCGATTGGCTGCGCAGGCGCAGTCGGCAGGTCGCGGCCGGCCAGCGGCTGGAACTCACGCCACGCCGCGAGAATCTCTTCCTTCGTAGCCTTGCGTGAGAACTTCACGCTGACAGACTCCGTGTGCCCATCTTCCACCGCCACGCGATTGCAATGCGCAGTCATCCTGGCGTCAAGAGGCTTCACCAGCTTGCCGTCACGCGAGCCCAGCAGGCGCAGCGTCTCGGCCTGCATCTTCTCTTCTTCGTTCTTGATGTACGGCACCACGTTGCCGAGGATGTCCATCGAAGCAACGCCGGGATAGCCCGCACCGCTGATCGCCTGCATCGTGCTCACAAAGATCGCATCGATGCCGAAGCGCTCCACCAGCGGCTTCAACACCAGTACCAGGCCAATCGCCGAACAGTTCGGATTGGTCACGATGTAGCCGCCCGACTGCTTACGCCATTCCTGGTTCTCGAGGATCGGCAGATGGTCGGCATTCACCTCGGGAATCACCAGCGGCACATCTTCGTGCATGCGGAAAGCGCTCGAATTCGAAATCACCGCGCAGCCAGCGGCTGAGAAAGCAGGCTCCATCTCGCGTGCAATGTCCGTATCGAGAGCGGCGAAGATAATCTTCGGCGCGCCATCGGGAACCGCAGGGGAGACGGTCATGTTGGCAATGTGCTCGGGCAGCGCCGTATCCAGCTTCCATCTCACTGCTTCGCCGTACTTCTTGCCACTCGAGCGATCGCTCGCCGCCAGCCACGCTACTTCAAACCAGGGATGATTTTCGAGGAGCTGGATAAACCGCTGGCCGACCATTCCGGTCGCGCCGAGAATTCCAATCTTCTGCCGCATGTCTTTCGATCTGCCTGCCTGACTCGTCAAGAGTTACACTGCCCGGCCTGTGAGAGCTGGAGCGCCGGGGCTGAATCGTGTAGCAACTAGTGTAACGTCTTCCCGCGCGGCGAAGCACGCCAGCCGCAGCGAAGCGGCTCCTTATGCACTTATGCGGGTTACATTTGCGGGTTATCGGTAGTCGAGGTGCTTCCCGTGCTCCCCGTGCTTCCGGTACTGCCGGTCGAGCCGGTGCCGGAGCTGCTACCGAATGAGCTGCCCGAATTGCCGAACGAGGACGAACCGAAGCTCGAAGAAGAAGACGAACCGAACACCGAGTTTCCGCTCACCGAGCTGCCGGTGGTCAGCCCTGACGCCGAGGTCGAGGCGACGGCTGCGCCGCCATTCGTCAGCTGGTCTTCCAGCGGATCGTAGACAAACTCCCACATGTTGTAGGTCTTCTGCTTCTTGTAGATCATGATCGACGCGTGCGTGTCCTGAATCACCACGCCGACAATCGGGCCGCCGCCACCGAAGGTACCGTCGGTACTCGAAGAAGAAGCAAACATCGAGCCAGTCGATCCGGTAGCGCCGGTCGTCGAGCCTGCAGTCGTACTGGAGCCGGAGGTTGTCGAACCGAAGCTGGACGACGAGTCCGTCGAACTGCCGAACGTGCTGTCCGTGCTCGACGTGCTGCCCAGCGTCGAGGTGCCCCCGATCGACGACGAGCCCATCACACCCGTGCCCGTCCCGCCCATCACGCTCGAACCCGAAGTCGTCGAGAGTCCGCCATTCGAGAGCGGTTGCCCGAAGAGCCCAAGCGGCTGCACGTGCGCCTGCCCAAAGTAGACCGGCTTCCAGTCATCCTTGCCCGTCATCGGGTCTTTGTAGCGCTTGCGCAGATAGCGGATTTCGTTGGTGTTCACCAGCTGGTCGATCGAAGTCGGATACGCGCCGTACTTCTTGTAATAGAGCTTGATGGCGCGCTTGTACTGGTTGCCGCGATGCCACAGCTCCAGCTCCTTATCGCGCTGAATCTGCTTGGCCTCCTTCGGTGCTGCGATCGCGAGCGCAATCAGCAGCACTGCCACCATGAAGATGACAAACAGCAGCACGATCCCGTCTTCACCGGTCTCGCCGGTGCGTTCGTGCCGCTCGCGTTGGAGGAAGTGTTTCATCGCTGCTCTGCCGTAGGTCCCGCCGCCTGATGCAAGGCTAGTTCTGCATCAGGGGCAGGCTCTGGGTGTTGTTGTACGGAATGTCCTCAACCCGCAGTGAGGTAGGCAGAATGCTCACCACCTTATAGCGATGGTCGACAACATCGCCTTCCGATGCGATAAACACATCGTCGCCATGCAGCAGGAAGGCCTTGCGTTTGCCTGCCTTATTTGTCTCGAAGCCGTAGAACTTCAGGTCGATCGGAGGGGGCGGCGGAGGTCCGGTCGGCCCCTGCGCAATCTGCGTGGGACGAATCGGCCCCTTCACCGCTTCGATCACGGCCGGCACCGAGTTCATCGAGAAGATGTTGCGGCCCTTGCCCGCATACTCGAGCGACTCCGCGGCAGCCATCCACTCCGGATGCAGCGTGGGATCGAGCTGCGAAAGCGGCGAGGAGACCTTCGTCGCTTCATGCGTCGCATTTTCTCTGTTCACAATCACAGGGCGAGCCCCAGCCGTACTGGCGCTCTGCACAGGAGCAGGAGCGGGCGCAGGAGCCGGCGACCCGCCGACAAACGTCGAGAGGATCATGCGCACGGCCAGCACCAGCACCACGAGGCCGAGACACGCGGCGAATATGACCTTCTTCTTATCTTCTGAACCGGTCTTCAATGCCATCGGCGCTAGTTTCCTTCCCCGCCCGCGTCGCTGTCGCCCGCGCCCTCTTCCGGGGTCTGCGGCAACTGGTCGGTCGCGTTCGCTGATAGATAGGCCGACGCCTTCAGGCGCAGGTTCACCAGCCCACCCTGCTGGCCGCTCAGGGCCACACCGGTGATGGTGAAGAAGACATGATTCTGGTCGCGCTCGAGGTCGTTGATAAAGTGCACCAGCGCCGTATACTCGCCGCTCAGGCTGGCATCGATGCGCACCTCGCGCAGGCCTTCGATCGCCGCCGTCTGCGTGTAGCCGGTGCGCGAAATGTGTACCTGGTTCTTGATGGCAGGCGCGAAGAACTCTTCGAGCAGGGTCGAATAATTCGGAGCGATGCGCTTGTCATAGAACTTCCGCGCATCGTCGTTCGACTCCTTCACCTTGGCCGGTAGTCCTTCAAGATGCCCCATCTGCGCCTTCAGCTGCGCATAGTGCAGCTGCTCCTGCGCAAACTCCTCGGACTGCGTCGCCCCGGACTCATGCAGCGCGATCAGCGCCTTCGCGCCCACGAAGAGCACCACGCCCAGCAGGACAATCACCCCGGCGATATGCAGATTCAGCGGCGTAATGTAACGGCGGATGTTCTTCATCGCGCACCCTGCTTTCCATGAGCCGCTGCAGTCGCATGCAGGGTATGAGCCGCCGCATGCGCCGTTGTGTGCGCCGAAGCAGACGCCGCGGACTGCGCATCCTTCTCCGCGTCATGCTCCTGCTTCGCCGAACCTTCGATCGGCCGATACGCCGCGAGCACATCGAAGTTCACCAGCGTGGAAGCACTCACCGGCTGCATCGCCATCGCATTCGGATTGTTCTGTCCCGGAATCTGCGCCTGCGCCTCGGCCACCACGCGCGGTCCGACAAAGTGCCGAGACTTCTCGAGGTTGCGAACCAGTTCAATGGCGCGGTCGCGTCCACCGCTCACACGCATGTGGATGGTCACCGTGCCGTCCTTGGCCACCTGCGGATCGATGCTCAACACCTGCACGCCCATCGGCAGCACGGTCTCGAGATCGGTCATCGTCGCTGTCCAGGAGAAAGCCTTGCGGCGGAAGAGCCCGTTCAGAAAATCCGCTTGCTTGAGCACAGCGGCATTCTGCGGCTGCTGCATCATCTCCTGGTAGCTCTGTTGCTCGTGCTGCAGACGTTGCACATTGTTTTCGACGGCCTGCACCCGCGCCGTTGCGGCTGCGGCCTGGCCTTCCTTCGCATGGAGCAGCCACCATAGCGGCAGCACCAGCAGCGCCAGGATCAGCATGACCACGCGCAGCCGCTTCAGGATCGACCGGACGTCGACATACGGCTGGCTGGCAAGATTGAGTGTGATGCGCATTAGCTGGCCAGCGCCCCCATCACTCCAGCGGCCACGCCCTCAGGAATCGCCGTCAGCGCTCCCTGCGGCCCGGCAACCAGGTCTTCGATCTGCAATCCGTACTCCACCAGAACCTCGCCCAGCTCGGGCCCGATCGCGCGGCGGAAGGCCTGCGCCCCGCCCGGACCGGCATAAAGCAGCACCGTCGGCTTGTACTGCAGCGTGTCTTCAAAGTAAGCAAGCGACACCGAGACGGCGCGGGCCAGCTCTTCCGAACCGGCATCGACGCTGTCTCCCGCAAAATCCTCACCCAACGGCAACTCGAGCGAACGGTGCAGCAGCAGCTCGTCGCCCTCCGTAATCACTGTTGTGAGCGTGTGCCCGTTGCGGGTCAAGATCAGCGATGCGCCATGCGCGGGCGCCTTCGCAACCGCGGCCAACGTCGCCGGCAGAATCGCCCCCGGCGTATAGCCCGCGGCACGCACCACGGCCTCGTATTCGGCGCGAATCGCTGCCGGCATTACCGTGACCAGCACGCGAAGCTGGCCGTTGCCCGATCCTTTTCCACCGCCATGCACCTTCGGCAGCACCTGGTAGCTCACCGCTGCGTCATCCACCTCGAACGGCGCCAGCTTCTTCAAGCGGAAGCGCACGATCGGCAGCGCATCGGCGGGCTTCGACGGCAATGTCTCGAAATCCATCAGCAGCACGCGCACCGCCGCGTCGGGGATCACCACGGTCAGCGGCTTCTCGCGCCCGGCTACCTCATCCACGGCCTTGCGAATCGCCTGTGTCACACGCTGCGGGTCGGCGAGGTTCGCCTCCACTATGCCCGGACGCACCACCTCGGCCGGCAGCGGTACAAAGGCCGTCACCGCCCGCTCGGCATCCACATGCCGCCCGGCAATCACGCCCTCCGGCGTAATCTCACAGGCCAGGTGCGGTCGCTGACTCGCCCGGGACGTAAAGAAATTGAAGGAAAAAGCCACTAACGTGCCGCTCCTGTATGGCCAAACACCTGCCCAAATACACACCCGGACCGGCCGGGCGCCGTTCTGATTTCCCCTGCGCGCAACACCCGAAACGATATCAACGAAACGCCTCGATAAAGGTTACCTTGTTGATCTCTTTGAGCGTCGTCCATCCACGGCGAACGCGATCGATCGCCGACTCGCGCAGGAACTGCATGCCTTCCTGCTGCGCCAGCCTGCGGACTTCCGAGGCCGGCTTTTTCTCGAGAATGATCTCGCGGATCGGGTCGGTCAGGTCGAGCAGCTCGTGGATCGCCGTTCTGCCGCGATACCCGGTGCCGCCGCATTCAATGCAGCCTGCCCCCTCACGGAATTCGAAGTTCCGCCACTCCTCGGGATTCAGGCCGCTGTTGATCAGCATCTCGTCGTCGTACTGCACGGTGTGCACGCAGTATTCGCAGATGGTACGCACTAGGCGCTGCGCCAGAATGCAGTTCAGCGCGGAGACGAAGTTATAAGCCTCGACGCCCATGTTCAGGAAGCGTCCCAGCACGTCGATCACGTTGTTCGCGTGGACCGTGGTGAAAACCAGGTGGCCGGTCAGCGCTGAGTTGATGGCGATCTGCGCCGTCTCCTGGTCGCGGATCTCACCGACGAGGATCTTGTCCGGGTCATGGCGCAGGATCGAGCGCAGACCGCGGGCGAAGGTAAGGCCCTTCTTTTCGTTGACCGGGATCTGCGTGATGCCGCGGATCTGGTACTCGACCGGGTCTTCGATGGTGATGATCTTGTCTTCGTCGCTCTTGATCTCGTTCAGCGCTGCGTAAAGCGTCGTCGTCTTGCCCGAGCCGGTGGGTCCGGTGACCAGCACCATGCCGTAGGGCTCGCGGATGTACCGGCGGAAGCGGCGGAGATCGTCCTCATGGAAGCCGACCACCTCGAGCGTCAGCTTTTTGAACTTCTCGCTCATCGACTCCTTGTCGAGCACACGAAGCACGGCGTTTTCGCCATGCACCGTCGGCATGATCGAGACACGGAAGTC
Organism: Silvibacterium sp.; assembly: GCF_047605705.1. Classification (NCBI taxonomy): domain Bacteria; kingdom Pseudomonadati; phylum Acidobacteriota; class Terriglobia; order Terriglobales; family Acidobacteriaceae; genus Silvibacterium; species Silvibacterium sp. The sequence goes on from NZ_JASGFD010000042.1 coordinate 30,598, forward strand.
GATCAGGCGGCCCTTGTAACGCACGCGGAAACGGCCGTCCTGCGGCACGCGGCGCTCGGCGATGTCGAGCTCGCTCATGACCTTGATACGCGAGAGGATCGTCGCATGGTGCTCGCGCGCAATCGGCGCCATGGCCAGCTGCAGCACGCCGTCGATGCGGTACTTCACGATCAGCGAGTCGTCGTAAGTCTCGATATGGATGTCGGAGGCTCGCCGTTCGAGCGCGGTGAAGATCGTCGTATCCACCAGACGGATGATCGGGCTGATGTCTTCTTCCGAAGTCAGCTTCTCGATCGAGATGTTCTCGTCCGGGTTCTCCTCGGTCGAAACGACATCGAACGTCAGGCCTTCGGAGGCCTCATCCAGCACGCGCTGCGACTGCTCGGTCTTCTTCAGCAGGTCGGTGATCTGTGTCAGAGTGGCCACGCGGGTGACGATGCGCTGTCCCAGCAGGCCGCCGATCTCGTCGAGCATCATCAGCCGGCTCGGGTCGCTCACCGCGATCACCAGCCGGTTGCCCTCCTGCTCCAGGGGCACGAAGTTGTAGCGGAACATCATGTCCACCGGCACGGTCTTGAAGAGCTCGTGCTGGATCTTGAAGTTCTTCAGGTCGACGAACTCCGAGCGATAGCGCACCGCCAGCGCCTGTGCCCGCGCTGTCTCGTCCTGCTCGATGGGAAGCGTCAAAACCGGTCCCTGTGCCATAAAAACCCCGTCTGCTCTCAATCGGGCCACCGGCGCTTGCGCCGATGGCCCGTTCATCTGGTAAATCCCGCCAGGACAGCGTTTCCGCCCAGCGGTACTGCGCCTTTCAGCGCGCTTGCAATAACTCTAGTGCTGGAAGTTCGCCGCATTCCCCAGGGAGAATATCGGCAGATACAGCGCAATCAGAATAACGACCACCACGATTCCCATCACAATCAGAATCGCCGGCTCAATCAGCGCCATGGCCGCCGTCAGCGCCGTCTGTACATCTTCCTCGAAGAATTCCGCCACGGAATTGAGCATCTGCGGCAGCGCGCCGGTCGATTCGCCCACCTCGATCATCTCGATCGAGAGCGCAGGAAAGACCTTCGTCGACGCGAGACTGGTCGCCAGCCCCTTGCCCTCGCGAATGCTGGCCACCGAGGTAAAGACGGCCTTGGCGATCCGTTTGCTCGCAATCGAGCGCGCCGCTGTCTCAAGGGAGGGCATCAGCGGCAGGCCTCCGGTCAGCAGCGTTGAGAGTGTTCGCGAAAACAGCGCCACCTGGTACTTGATCCAGATCGCTCCAAAGACCGGCATCCCGATACGGAAACCATCGATCCGGTCCGCGCCCTTATCCGTTTTGCTCCAGCGGAAGAGCAGGTAGCCGATCAGCGCCAGCGCCGGGATTGCATAGAGAACGTACTTCTGCGCGCCGTTTCCGACCTTCAGCAGAAGCAGGGTCAGCCATGGCAGGTTCGTGCCCAGCTGGTCGTAAAGTGTTGCAAAACGGGGCACGACGAAGGTGATCAGGAAGACGAAAAGTCCGAAAACCAGGCAGATCAGCAGCGCCGGATAGATCAGAGAGGCCGTCAGCTTCTTGCGGAAGCTCAGTGAGATCCGCTGGAAGGACAGAAAGCGTCCCAGGACCTCTTCGAGGTTGCCGCTTCGCTCACCCGCCAGCAGCGTCGTCGTGTACATCAGCGGAAAGCCGCCCTGCGCCTCGAAGGCTGCCGAGATCGACTCGCCCGTACGTACGCGGGCTGTCACGTTCTGCAGCTGCCCGGCAAAAGCCGAGTTCTTCTGGCCCTTGGCCAGCATCTCGAGCGAGCCCAGGATGGGCAGGCCAGCCTTGATCAGGGTAAGAAACTGCTGATTAAAGATAAGAAAGGTTTCGAGCTTGACCTTCTTCCGTCCGCCCGTCAGGCCCTTGGCCTTGACCGAATAGACGTAAAAGCCGGCCTGCGTAAACCGCTGGCGCAGCTCCTCGGCGGATGCCGCCGACTGCACCTGCTCCTGCACGCGGCCGCGCTCGTCGGCCAGTTTGATGACGAATTCTGCCATGGAAAGCTAATTCAGGGTACCAGTTCCCGTAGGTCGCCCGGTATCGGAATAGACGCGCTTCCTCTGCCACCCGTTCAGCCGCGTCGATCTCCTCAAAATAACTTATCGGCGCTTCACTTCCCGGCGTAAGTCCCTGGCTCCGTGAAGCACGCGAAGGATCAGGAGCGGCTTGCGGTGTGGGGAGTAGACAAGCAGGTAGCTGGGGAAACCCGGTATACCCCAAAACCTGAGGGGTAGACCGGTGAGCTCAGTGCGGACACCGCCGGCCATCGGGTTTGCAGCCACAAACTCGCACGCATCGTAGATTGCGGCCTCGACCCGGTCTGCAGCTTCGATATTCTCCCGGGCAATGTACAACCAGATGTCAAACACTTCTCGCTTGGCCCGGGCAGAAAGCTTATATCGGATCATGCCATCTGTCGGGCTTTGAGCCAGGCCTGCTTCCGTAACCTTAAGTCTTCCTTCACCTGTTCTGGCGTGAAGGTCTCACCGCGCTCGGCCTGCTCCAGTGCCTCTTCGAGCTTCCTGTGGAACTCTTCTCGGCTCTCTCCGAACAGGACTTCGTGTCCTTCAGTGTCCAAATCCTCCTGCTGCTGCCGAAGGATGGCGTGCTGGAGATACTCTTCCACACTCGCATATGAGCCCAGCTTTACCCCCTCGCGCACGAGAGCTTCCAGTTCCGGACTGAGTTGGATCGCCATGCAGCCAGTCTACGCCCGGATTACCGCCATTTCCGGCGAAAATCCCGCCGGGAAGACACTGTCGTAACCGGCCTATGGCTTCGCCGGTAGAGCCCCCAGCTTGGCAATCCTTCCCTTCGGACCCACGATCCAAGGCAGGCTGATCGCATTCCAGTTTCCGTCATCGAGCTTCGACCAGGTCTTCCCGCCGTCATAGCTGATATCGGAGCCGTTTGTCCCCGCCGCAATCCACGCCTTCGCCTCCGCATCCCACGCCACCGATGACCGGTATCCATGCGGAGGCTTCACCGCCGCCGTCCAGGTCTTGCCGCCGTCCGCCGTCCACGCCGCCGTCCCTGTCGGGTCGTTCGGCTTCTGGTAGTCACCACCCACGGCTATTCCGTGCTGCCAGTCCGCAAAGGCAATGGAGAAGATACCCGCCGCGGGGCTGTCATGCCGGATCGGCGTCTGCGCGCTGTCGACGATTTGCCAGTGGATCGGGCAGCTTCCAGAGATAGGCTCCGGCGTCCCGCAAATCAATCCTCCCGGCACGAATGCCGCCTGGCTTACCCGGATCACCCGTCCCTTGCTCGTCCCGATCCACAGGGTGTCCCCGGATGAGGCGATCGAAGAGTTACTGGCGGCAAAGAATGCTTCGTCAGGCAGCGGTGTCAGCCCTTCGCCTGGGGGCGGATTCATCTTCCAGCCGGTGACAGGGCCAGACTTACCTCCAGCAGTCAGGGGCTGGGGCCCTCCATCCATCACCGGAATCCACTTATATCCGCCATCGTTTGTCACACGAATCGGCAAAGTTCCAGTACGGCGCTCAAATGGTGGAATCAGGCTTTCAATAGAACCTATCGGGTGAGAATTATTATTAAATTTAACGGGATCGCCCAGCAGCACGCCGTGATCCGCATCGAGAAAATAGAGCGCATCGAAGAAGCCGTCCGGCAGCGGATCGGAGAAGACCACCTTCCAGTGCGAGCACCCGTCGGTCGTCTTGTAGACCCGCGACTGCGTCCCCGGCCCCGACGCCATGATTACGGCGTTGTTCGCATCCCAGGCCCAGATACCGCGAAAATCCAGCTTCTCAGCCCCCGGAGGCATGGCGCATGTCTGCCACATGTAGCCGCTGTCCTCGGTCCGGAGCACGGTGCCATCCGTACCGCTGGCCCAGGCCACGCCGCCACCTACCGCGTGAATCCCCCGCAGGCTCGCCGTCGTCCCTCCCTGCTGCATCACCCAGGGGCCGGATTTCGCATCCTGCGCACACGCTGCCGCCCCAAATGCCGACATCCCCAACAGACCGCCTGCCAGAATCCAACCGAGCTTCACTTGCTCTTCACCTCATGGCACATCGACGTAGCCTTGTTCCCAAGCCCATCGGTTGAAAAGGAGGATCCGCGGTCGCCCGCCTCCCACCAGATAAATGTCCCGGCGGCGTAGCGCGCGCCAGATCCGGAGATCACATTGGCAAAAATCAGCGACCTGCCACCCACCGGGACCACCGCCAGGCTGTTGCCCGCGCCGTTCAGGTATTCCACGGTGAAGACGCCCGCCGGCAGTCCCATCTTTGCCCCGGCCGAGTCGCAGGCATAGCGCCTTGTTTCGTGCGTTACCGGACCATCGCCCTGCAGACGAATCCGCATCTTGGTCGAGGCCTTTGCGGTGCTTCCGCAGAGCGCACCGCATGCCAGCACTGTCGCCACCAGCCATTTTCCGGGCATGGTTTTCCTCCGAACTCCTCGTGTGACACCACGATACGTCACGAGAGATCCGAAGGAATCGCCACTCCTATACAGGCGGCAGACCGCTCACGATATGCACCCCTGCCGGAGGGATAAAGGCGAAATCCGAGTCCTTGACCGGCACATTCGCTGCCTCGCCCGAGAAGCGGAAGCCGTTCACAATGCCGTCCGTCTCCTCGACCCGCAACTCGCGAATCGTCCCGTCCGCCGTCGCCGTCACCGCAAAGGACGAGACCCGCTTTTCCAGACCTTTCGGAACGCCGGTCAGCGTCCAGGTCCCATCGGCGTTCGTCCGCAGCGCAATGCCGGAGAGCTGTTTCATCAGCTGGGTGTGGCCGAGCAGCAGGCTCAACGGCGAACGCATATCGTCCAGGTCCTTCGCCGGAACCTTCTGCGCCTCGTTCTGCCCGGGCGAGTAGAAATACCCGTCCTTGCCGTCGAGCACGAAGAGCTTTCCATCCGGCTGCGAATAAGTCCAGCGCATCCGTCCCGGCTTCTTCAGGAGCAGTGCTCCCTCTTCGCGCCGGTTCATGCCCATGCCCTCGTAGGTCTGGAGAAAGTGCACCTCGAGCGAGTGCAGGCGGTTGTAATGCGCATCGATCCGCCCGGCAAGGGTCTCGGCTGTCATCGTGTCAGCCGCTTGTGCGGCAAGAGTTTTCGCTGCTGGCGGCTGCGCCATTCCAGGCACGCCAGCCAGCCCGGCCAGCGCAAAAAGCAAAACGGCGGACCGCATCGGTCCGCCGTGATTGGAAAGATTTCTCACACTTCCAGAGTAAACCCTGGCCGCGCGCTGCAATTACTGGAGAGCGACGGTGCAGTTCGTGCCACCGGTCGGATCCTTGCGGACCTCGCCCTGCTGATCGATGCAGTAGCCCGAGTGGCCGGTCTTGCCTACGGCCTGCGGAACGGCCGTCACTTCGTAGCCGGTATACATATCCTGGTTGTTCACCGTCGTCTTGGTGGTGTTCACGATGGTGAAGGTGTAGCCACTCTTCTGGCCGCTGGTCAGGTCGCCCTGGAGCAGCTGCGCCGCGTTGGCCGTGGGAGCACCCGACTTGGGATCGCCGCCCAGCTCCTGCAAATTGCTGGCAAAGCCGTTCTGTGGATAGGTCGTCTGGTACTGGATTTGCGCCTCGTAAATCGCGCGCAACGACTGGATGCACGAGGTTTCATTGGCCTGCATCTTCATGCCGGCAAAGTTCGGAATCGCGATCAGCATCAGGATCAGCATGATGCTGATCACGATGAGCAGCTCCATCAGGGTGAAGCCCGCTTCGGCATCCGGAGAAATATCACGGCGCTTGCGGCGCGAGAGAAGGCTGAGGAGAACGAGTCGTGTCATGATCAATATCCTTCGATAAACCTGCGCAGCGGGCTCCGCCAGGCATAATTCTGGCTCCGCCAAACGCCATCCTACTGGATGTTAGACGTCTGAGGCCAGTTCCCCGCTCAAACCGCTGCCTTCCATAACTTCCATGCCCAGCAACGAACCCAGGGCATGCCCGAGCTTTGCTCTGGCGGGAAGGGATAGGCCTCTTTGTACCCCACTCAAGCCAACACCGGGCTTGAGTGGGCCACCGTCAGTCGGAGAGGGAGGCAAAAGAACTCCACCCTACCCCCTCGTTCCCTGCACCCTGCTCTTAGCAGACCAGCTGGTCGCGCGTCAGCTTCAGTCCGTCCAGTCGTCCCAGCAGCGTTGCCGCTACCCGTTCCGGCTGGAAGAGCGTATTTGCCATCTCCATCACCTGCTCGGCGGAGACATTCTCCACCTTGTCCAGGATCTCCTGCAGGCCGAAGAAGTAGTTGAAATACATCTGCTGGCGGGCCAGGTTCGACATCCGCGACATCGAGCTTTCGAGCGAAAGCAGCAGGTTCCCCTTCAGCTGATCCTTTGCCCTGCGTAGCTCATCGGCGTTCAGGGGCTCGCGCTTCAGCTTGGAGAACTCCTCCATCACCAGCTTCACCACCTCAATCGCCTTCGACGACGAGGTGCCCGCGTACACGCACAGCGAACCGGTATCGCGATAAGGATTGAGGTCCGTATAAATCGCGTAGGCAAGCCCGCGCTCCTCGCGCACCGTCTGGAAGAGACGTGAGCTCATGCCGCCGCCCAGCACCGTATTCAGCACCAGCGTGACGTAGCGCTGCTCGTCGGCTACCGGCGGTGAGGGTACGCCGAGACAAAGCTGCACCTGTTCGAGCGACTTCTTGTTGCGCAGGTTGATGCGCGCCGCCGTCTTCGGCGGATGCTCGTCCGCATGCACGCTCTGCCCGGCAGGCAGTGCCTCGAACTTCCGTGTAACCCGCTCCACGAACTCGTCATGGTTCAGGTTCCCTGCGGCCGTGAACACCATGTTGCCGCCCAGAAAACGTGAATCGTAGTAGCCGAAGAGCGTATCCCGCTCGAAGCTCTTCACCGTCTCCTTGGTGCCGAGAATCGGCTTGCCCAGCGGATGGTCCTTCCAGAAGTTCTGGGTGAAGATTTCATGCACCAGGTAATCCGGGTTGTCCTCGTCCATCTTGATCTCTTCGAGGATGACACCGCGCTCGCGGTTAATCTCCTCGGGCGCGAAGACCGGATTCAGCACCAGATCGCTCAGCACCTCGAGCGCCGTGGGCACGTGCTCATCGAGCACCTTCATGTTGAAGCAGACGGTCTCCTTGCCAGTAAAAGCATCCAGGTTGCCGCCGATCGCGTCCACTTCGCGCGCAATCCGCTGCGCCGAACGCGACTTGGTCCCCTTGAAGACCATGTGTTCCACAAAGTGCGAAATGCCGTTCACCTCGGGCAGCTCGTGCCGCGAGCCCGCGCGAATCCACATGCCCATCGCCACCGAGCGGACATGATTCATCTGCTCGGTCAGGATCGTGAGGCCGTTGGGCAGGATGGTGCGGCGGATGTTGCGTTCATTGCTCATTCAGTCTTTCGACCTTTCTTGGGAGGCCAGCATCGATGTGGAATTGTCATTGGAGGCCGTGTCTTTCTGGGGAATGCGCCGACTCGGGCGCGCGGAATGCGCTATGCTGACACAGCAGAACTGAAACCCCGAAACCGCAATTACCGATGACGTCTGGCAGGAACAATCTCTACTCCATTTTAGACGCTCCTGAACCCCAGGCGATTCGTCCGCTTTTTGGTTTTTCCAATCAACAACTTGCGCTCTTATCGCAAGAGTTTTCACTGCCGCCCTACCGCGCCCGGCAGCTGACCCAGGCCCTCTATCGCGACTGGGCCGGGACCCTGGAGGCCATCACCACGCTGCCCCAGGCTGTCCGCGAACAGCTGCGCGCCGCCGGTTACGATATCGGCCGCCCGCGCATCGCCGAGACCTTCCGCTCCGTGGACGGCACCGAACGCTACCTGATCGCGACCGCCGACGGCCAGACCGTGGAAACAGTCTGGATGCCCGAGGGCGATGACGGCGAATCGGGCGATGGCTCGCAGGCAGGCGACGAGGAAGCGCAGGGCCATCACGACGCCACCATCTGCGTCTCCTCGCAGATCGGCTGCGCGGTGAACTGCCAGTTCTGCCTCACGGCCAAGCTCGGCATCATCCGCAACCTCACGCCGGGCGAGATTGCCGGGCAGGTCGTCGCCGTACTCGATCGCCACAAGGTGCGCATCGGTCGCGATCGCATCAACCTTGTCTTCATGGGCATGGGCGAACCCTTCCTGAACTACGACGCCTTCATGGATGCCGTCCGGCTGCTGGTCAACGAGGTCGGCATCGCGGAATCGCGCATGACCGTTTCCACCTCGGGCATCGTTCCGGGCATCGAGCGCTTCGCCGAGGAGCCGGTCCGCCCGAAGCTCGCGATCTCACTCAATGCGTCGAATGACATCGTGCGCGAGCAGGTCATGCCCATCACGCGCAAGTGGGATATCGCCGCGGTGATGGATGCCATCCGCAAGGTGCCGCTGCGCACACGCGAACGTGTGACCTTCGAATACGTGCTGCTCGGCGACGTGAACGATCAGCCCGAGCACGCGAATGAAGTCATCCGCCTCGTGCGCCGCTGCGGTCTTCCGGCAAAGGTGAATCTCATCGCGTGGAACCCCGGCCCCGGCATCCCGTACACGATGCCCTCGCCCAATGACGTGGAACGCTTCCAGCAGGCACTCGTCGGTGCAGGCATCCCAGCCTTCCTGCGCCGTCCACGTGGACGCGACATCTACGCCGCGTGCGGCCAGTTGAAGCGCACCGTCGAAGCCTAATCCGCGCAGGATCTGCCACCCATTCAGAAAATTGATTGCTGTGTTCACAAATTGCAATCAATTGCGTAATGGATGGAAAGGCTTACATGCACTTTTAGGGTTTACCCTAGAGATGGCGCTGCTTTTGCACGAAAGAAATAGAAGCCTGATTGCAAGAGAAAGGGGAAACTACACATGTTCAGGATGAGCAACAGCGAGTCAGGAACTTTGTACCCCTGGATTCTGCAATGGCACGGCGCCTCAGAGAAACATCTTTTCCGCCCCTGACCCATTCAGGGCGCATCGACGCCGCTTATCGCTGTTCCAGGGTGTAATCCAACGCGCGCTTCTCTTTCGAGATGCTGTGTGCCGGTGTAAGCGGCCGTTCTTTTCCTGAAAGCAATCACTCAAGAAGACCCCTCCGGCATACGCTGCACCGTTGCGTATTGACTGGATTTTGCTTTTGTCCCGCTTCGTGCGCTGTCTGCCGAGCGGGCCTGGATCACTTTCTGTGAGGTTCGATTTATGAATACAGCTATCGCTGAGAAGCCCCGCGCCCATGCACGGACGAGTATCCAGACATCGCTGCTCATCACCACCGCGGTCACCTCCATCGCCGGTTTTCTCTATGGATATGACACCGGCATCATCTCCGGCGCGCTGATGCTCATCGCGAAGGAGTTCCATCTCGGTCACCAGATGCAGGAGATGGTCGCCTCGGCGATCCTCGTTGGCGCTGTGATTGGAGGACTCAGCTGCGGTGCGATTTCCGAGCGGCTGGGCCGCAGAAACACGGTAGCGCTGATTGCGCTCGTCTACATCGTGGGCGCACTCGCCTGCAGCATGGCGCCTACGCCTGCCCTGCTCATCGCCGCGCGTGTGCTGCTTGGCTTCGCCGTCGGCGGCTCCTCGCAGACGGTGCCCGTATATATTTCCGAGATCGCACCGGCAATGCGTCGCGGCAATTTCGTCACCTGTTTCAACCTCGCGATCGGACTCGGCATCGTTGTCGCCAGCCTCGTCGGCTACTTTCTCCATAACGCGTGGTCGTGGCGCTCCATGATCTCCGTTGCGGTCATCCCAGCTGCGATTTTGCTTGCGAGCATGCCGTTCTTCCCCAAGAGCCCACGCTGGCTGATGGAGATGCGGCGTCCGCACGATGCGAAGCATAGCCTGCAGCGCGTGCGCAGCGAAGGCGATGACATCGAAGGCGAGTTGCGCGATATCCGCCGCGCGGCCGAGCAGGAACACGACAAGGCAAGGGGATGGGCAGGCCTGCTGCAACCGTGGGTGCGCCCGGCGACGGTCGCTGCGCTCGGCGTGGCCGCATTCACACAGCTCAGCGGCATCGAGATGATGATTTACTACGCGCCGACAATTCTCTCCGGCGCGGGCTTCGGTGCCTCAGCATCCTTGCTCGCCAGCGTGGGACTCGCCGTGGTCTATGCCCTCATGACGGGCCTTGGCTTGTTGATCGTTGAGAAGGTGGGACGCCGCAAACTCATGCTCGTCATGATCCCCGGTGCTGTCGTGAGCCTTGCGATCCTTGGCACGATGTTCGCGCGCGGCATGGCAACGGGACCATCCGCATGGGTGCTGGTCGGATGCCTGCTCGTCTACATGATCTTCAACGCAGGCGGCATCCAGGTTTGCGGATGGCTGATGGGGTCGGAAGTATATCCGCTCTCCGTGCGCGCGGCCGGCGCCAGCGCGCAGTCGGGCATGATCTGGGGCGCGGACCTTGCAGTGACGGCCACAGGCCTGTCGCTCGTAAGCCTCGCCGGAACCTCGGGGACCATGTGGGTCTACGCAGGCCTCAACCTGCTCGCGTTTCTCTTCGTGCTGCGCTTCGTACCGGAGACGGCAGGCCTCAGCCTCGAGGACATTGAAGAATCGCTCCGCAGCGGCCACTTCAAACCATAAAGCTTCATGGGCTGACATCTCTTGACGTCAAGCCTTCGTGCAATACGAAAAGTGCGCGCGGATTCGCTCCGCGCTGCATGCGACAGGAATGCCATGCCGCCGCGTCACCGGTGGCGTGCCACAGGAAAGGAGTGTGACTTATCCAGAATCACGCGAAGAATACCTACCACTGCAACTCCGCCCGCAAGGGACAGCTCGGCTTATCCGCACTCTCTCAGCTGCCGCTGAATGTCCGCAAGCCTGCTTTTGATCCACGTCAGCTTCGCAGCGGCATTCTCCACCTGGGATGCGGCAGCTTTCATCGTGCGCACCAGGTTCTCGCCACGCAGGCCGCGATTGAGACGCAAGGCAAGGATGGCCTGCGCTGGGGCATTGCTTCGGTCTCCATGCGGCGCAGAGAGCTGCCGGACACGCTGAATCGCCAGAACGGCCTCTATACCGTCCTTGAACGCAGCGCGCACGGAACGGCGGCGTTGATCGCAGGAGCGCTGCGTGAGGCGGTCTACGCGCCAGAAGATGGACGCGGGGTCTATCGCCGTATCGCCGATCCTGAGACATCGCTTGTCACGTTAACGATCACCGCAACCGGCTATCATCTCGATCCGGCGAGCGGACAGCTCGATCTCCAGAACCCCGCGATCCTGCATGACCTCAAGCGGCCACAGCTTCCCACGACGGCCGTGGGGCTGCTCGTACAGGGACTCGAAGAGAAGAGAAAGGACGGCGGCACGCCGCCGGTGATTCTCTGCTGCGACAACCTCACCAACAACGGCGACACGCTGCGCCAAACAGTTCTCGATTTCGCATCCGTGCTGGATCATTCTCTGAGTGAATGGATCGCACGGAATGTGCGGTTCCCGAATTCAATGGTCGACCGCATTGTGCCGATGACCAAGCCAGAAGATATCGCCGAGGCCTGCAGACTGCTTGGCGGCTTCGAGGATCGTGCTCCCGTGCCGACCGAGCCGAGCACGCAGTGGGTCATCGAGGAGTTCGAAGGAGATCGCCCGGCATGGGAAGCGGGCGGCGCAGAATTTGTAACCGATGTGCGTCCATTTGAAGCCTCGAAGCTTCGCATGTTGAATGGCGTGCATATGTTTCTGGCCTACGTAGGCGCCCTGGACGGCAAGCGGACGATCTCCGAAGCCGCCGAGGATCCTATCATCGGCTCGCTGGCCGAGGCGTTTATGCTGCGCGAGCAGGGCGCCGGGGTCCCGCTCTCAGCATCTTTCAAAGAGCGCTACGCCGCATCGCTTATGGCGCGATTCCGCAACCCGGGAATCGTTCACATGTTAAGCCGCATTGCACGAAACGGTTCGACGAAGATGTCGGCACGAATCCTCGAACCGATGCGCGAGAATCTGCTGGCAGGCCGTGATGTGCATGGAGCGATACTGCTGATTGCGAGTTGGATTCGCTGGTTTGCGCTGCACGATCAGGAGATCGACGGCATCCATATTGTGGACCCGCGCGCCGAAATGCTGCATCGTCTCTATCGCATCCATCGCGGCAGCTACGAAGCACAGGCCGAAGCGTTTCTGGGCGAAGCAGAGATCTTCGGGCCACCTCTGCCCGATCATCAGCGGATCGTCCGCGAGGTGGCGCAGATGCTGCATCGCCTTTCGCATGAGCCCGTGGGGCAGGTGCTGCAGGAAGCACTGCAGCACTAGGGCACTAAAAAGACCGGCACGCCAATGCGCTGGCGTGCCGGTCTTTTTTCTTTTCAGAAGTTCGCGCTTAGCGGGCGTTCGCGCGCTGAATATAGCTGAGCGCACCGTGCAGGTCTTCCATAATCTCAAGCGCCTTCTCGCGAATCTCTTCGTTCGGCTCCAGCAGGTCGGGAATCACGATGACGCGAATACCGGCGGCATGCGCGGCCCGCGCGCCACTGTGCGAATCCTCGAGCGCAAGGCAGTCATCCGGAGAGAAACCCAGACGGCCCGCAGCCGTGAGATACGGCTCAGGATTCGGTTTGCCATTGGTGACATCGTCGCGCGTCACGATCGCGTCGAACCGATGGAAGATGCCGATCATTTTCAGGTGATGATCCGTGCGAACGCGGCTGGAAGACGTCGCAATGGCGCGTGGAACCCTGTTCTGCTCAAGATAATCCAGCAGCGGCTCGACGCCCTTCTTCAGTGTGAGCTTGCCGGTATCCACCAGCTCGCGAAGGATCACTTCCTGCGCACGAAAGAATTCCTCCAGAGGAAATTCGGGGCCGTACGTTTCGCGCACCAGCTTGCGGCAGCCATCCGCGGCCACGCCCACCATCTTCCGGCAGAAGGAATACGGCATCTCGTATCCGACAGTCTTGCCTGCGCTTACCAGCGCATCGATGGCAAGCCTCTCGCTATCCAAAAGCAGACCATCCATATCAAAAATGACAGCATGTACAGGGCGCACCGCGCTCTTAGTCGCTTGCAATGGGTTCTCCTCTGACGTGGAATGTGCGGTCGCGTCTGCTCTCGCGGCATGTTTTACATGCTCAACATCGCGGTTGCACTATCTCTTCAGTTTATCGCACAGCGCGATTACAGCAGGAAGAACAGCGTTTCCAGGGGCTGCGCAAGAGGAAGAAACCATTTCACCTGTTAAAGATAGAGCGAAAACTCAGCTCCCCGCGTTGCCGATTCCGTGCTGCTTCAGGCGCTCGATGACGAATTCCGGCACCAGCCCCTCGACCGATCCACCGAGTTCGAAGACCTCTTTTACCAGCCGCGAACTCACAAAGGAGTACTTCGCATCCGGCATCAGGAAGATCGTCTCGAGTTCCGGCGAGAGACGCCGGTTCATCAGGGCCATCTGCAGCTCGTATTCGTAGTCGCTGATGGCGCGGATGCCGCGCAGCAGCGCATGCGCCTGCTCCTGCCGGGCGAAGTCCACCAGCAGGCCGTCGAAGGTCGCGATCGACACATTGCCGAATCCGGCTACGGCCTCGGTCAGCATTTCCACGCGCTCCGCCACGGTAAACAGCGGATTTTTGTGCGAATTTCTCAGGATGGCAACCACGAGATGATCGAAGATCTTCGATCCCCGCGCAATCAGGTCCACATGCCCGTTCGTGACCGGGTCGAAGCTGCCCGGATAGATAGCTTTAACAGTATTCACGCCAGTTGGATTGTATCCGTGAAGCCGAACGGACTCCAAACCGGAGGCCGCGACGAAAAAGAAAACGGCAGGCCGAAGCCTGCCGCTGGTTGCGATGGAAACTCGAACTACTGGCGCCGCGCCGCGGGCCGTACCGCTTCCTGGGCCGCTGCTGCGCCGTTCGCCGGCACCGCAGGAACCTCGGGTGCGCTGCCCGGCGTCACGATGCCCAGCTTCTGGCGAAGCTGCACATCGATACGGCCGAAGGTGTCCTTGTTTTCCTTGAGGAAGTTGCGCACGTTTTCGCGACCCTGGCCGATGCGCTCTCCGCTGTAGCTGTACCAGGCGCCCGACTTCTCGACGATATTGTTGTTCACCGCCAGATCGAGCACATCGCCTTCGCGCGAGATGCCTTCGCCGTAGAGAATGTCGAACTCGGCCTCGCGGAAGGGCGCTGCAACCTTGTTCTTCACGATCTTGACCTTGGTGCGCGAGCCCACTACCGTATCGCCTTCCTTCACCGCTGCAATACGGCGGATATCGACGCGGACCGAGGAGTAGAACTTCAGCGCGCGGCCACCGGTCGTGGTTTCCGGATTGCCGAACATGACGCCGATCTTTTCACGGATCTGGTTGATGAAGATGAGGCAGGTGCGCGACTTCGACACCGTACCGGTAAGCTTACGCAGCGCCTGCGACATAAGGCGGGCCTGCAGGCCGACGTGCGAATCACCCATCTCGCCGTCGAGTTCGGCCTTGGGCACCAGCGCAGCCACCGAGTCGACGACCAGCACGTCGATCGCGCCCGAGCGCACCAGCGCTTCGGTGATCTCAA
>NZ_JASGFD010000043.1:0-42657 GCF_047605705.1 Silvibacterium sp.
GCCCGCGACCTTCGCGCCGTATTCGAAGGCCTGCGTCTGTGCATCGAGGCCGGGAAAGGCCGGCAGCAGTGAGGGATGAATATTCAGGATCGCGTTCGGGAACGCGCGCACGAAATCCGGCGAGAGCAGGCGCATGTAGCCGGCGAGGATCACCAGGTCGACGCCGTGCTCGCGCAGCGTGGCGATGGTCTCGGCGTCATGCTCGGCGCGCTTGCGTCCCTTCGCTTCGACGGCTACAGCCTTGAGGCCCAGCGCTTCGGCAGAGGCGAGTCCCTGTGCATCGGCCTTGTTGGAAATGACGACAGCGATCTCGCAGCCGGAGAGCCTGCCTTCGCGGATGTTCCTGGCGATGGCGATAAAGTTGGAGCCGCGTCCTGAGAGAAGAATGCCGAGTCGTTTTGCGGGGGCCATCTGTTCAGGTTAGCAAAGCCTTGGAGCGGTCAGCAGGTAGGCGTGAAAGCAGTGAGTTGTGCAACGGCTGGTCGTCAGCGGAGGCTGCTGGCCGTTTTATGCCTGCCTGCTAACCGCTTTATCCCCAATTTCTTGATTGCTAATCGTGCTCGTTGCGGCCATCCTGCTCTGCGGGCAGACGTCCTCCGGGCAGCATGCGCAGCAGAAGCGGGAAGACAAATGCCACGATGAAGTACGCCACGGTCGAGGCGATGGCCAGCAGGGGCAGTCCAGCGCCGCAGGCCATGCCGACTCCGGTCACCAGCCACACCGTCGCAGCCGTGGTCAGCCCGGCCACGCGATCGTTTTTGATGAAGATCAGCCCGGCGCCGATAAAGCCGATGCCGGTCACGATCTGCGCAGCCACGCGCGACGGATCGAGCACGATGGTGCCGTTGTGCAGCACATCGGTGAATCCATACTTCGAGATGAGAAGAAAGAGCGCCGATGAGGTGCCGACGACGGTGTAGGTCCGCAGCCCCGCGCTCTTGTGGCGGATCTCCCGCTCCAACCCGATTACAGCGGAGAGCAGAAAAGCGAGCCCCAGCTCGATGAGTTGCTTCAGTCCTTCTCCGGAAGGCTCAAAGATTGGCATGGGCACATTGTAGCCGTCAGCGGAGCAGCGGTTCGTGCCAGATCGCCTGGTCGCCAGTCGCAAGAACGGCCAGCAAGCCATACTGGCTGCTGGCCGTTTCATCACTAGCCGTCTTTATGGCGAATGGCTGGCTGCGGATTACTTCTGCGTGTAAACCACCTTGCGGTCGCCCTTCACGATGCGGCCGATGGTGTAGTGCGGCTCGTTGAGCTTTGCGAGCAGCGCGGCAACCTTCTTGTACTTTTCCGGGCGGACGACGATGGTCAGGCCCACGCCCATGTTGAAGGTGCGCATCATCTCGTCCTGCTCCACCGAGCCCAGCTCGCGCAGGTGCTCGAAGACGGGCAGCACCGGCCAGGATCCTAGCTCGATTTCGGCCGAAACGGTCTTGGGCAGGATGCGGGGCACGTTCTCGGTGATGCCGCCGCCGGTGATGTGGGCCATGCCCTCGACGAGCTTCGCCGCAGTGAGCTTCTGGATGATGGGCAGGTAGCTGCGGTGGGTCTTCATCAATGCAGCACCGGCCTTGTCCTTGATGGCCTTCACGCGCTCGTTCGGCTTGTAGCCTGCGGTCTCGAAAAACAGCTTGCGGGCCAGCGAATAGCCATTGGTGTGCAGGCCGGTCGAAGGCAGGCCAAGCACCAGGTCGCCGGTCTTGATGTTCGCCCCGGTCACGAGCTTGTCGCGGTCGACGACGCCGACGATGAAGCCGGCCAGATCGTACTCGCCATCCGCATAGAAGCCGGGCATCTGCGCCGTCTCGCCGCCGATCAGCGCGCAGCCGTTCTCGCGGCAGGCCGTGGCCAGGCCGGTGACGACCTTCTCGATGACCTTGTTCTCGAGCCGGCCGGTAGCCAGGTAGTCGAGGAAGAACAGCGGCGTCGCGCCCTGCACGGCAATGTCGTTCACGCAGTGGTTCACGAGGTCCGCGCCCACGGTGTCGTGAATGCCGAGCTGGAAGGCCAGCTTGAGCTTGGTACCCACGCCGTCCGCGCTCGAAACCAGGATCGGGTCCTTGAACTTCTTTGCGTCGAACTTGAAAAGCGCGCCAAAGCCGCCGATGCCGCCAAGCACATTGCGGCTGAAGGTCTGCTTGGCCAGTTCCTTGATGCGCTCCTTGGCTTGGTCGCCGCTGGCGATATCGACGCCGGCTGAGGCGTAGGTGACGGGCGCGGGGCGGACAGACTTGGAGGAGGGCTTCTTCTTGGATTCGGGCAAGGATGCGTCTCGACTGCGTGGAATGGGCTTAAAACACAGGCCGGAAAGAAAATTTTATCATTCAGGGCCGGATATCCCGGTGCAGAAGCGAAACCATCGGCCGGGAGGAATCGTCTTTGCGGGCAGCCGGGAAGTCGCGGCAAAAGGAGCTCTGACGATGCGAACAGGTGTTTTGTGGTTCTGCCTTGTAACGATGGTGCTTCCGGGGATGGTACGGGCGGCTTACGGAGCAGATTCCGCGCCTGCGCCGATCCCGGCGAAGATCGCTCAGGCGAAAACCGTCTTTCTTTCCAATGAAGGCTCGGATGGAGGGTTGTTTCCGCACCCTTTCACTGGAACGGAATCGCGTGCCTATAACCAGCTCTACGCCGCGCTGCGGCAATGGGGACGCTACGACCTGGTGGGTGATCCGGCGGGAGCCGACCTGGTTTTCGCCGTCCAGCTGCTCGCCCCGAAAGGGCCGCAGAATGCCGACAAGACGAAGGGCGCATCGGATCCGCTGCCGCAGGTGCGACTGGTGATCTACGACCGCCCAACCCACTATGCGCTCTGGGCGATCACCTGGCCGATTGAGGGAGCGAATCTGCAAAAGACGCACGACCGGAATTTCGATGATGCGGTGGATGCGCTTGTCTCCGAACTGAAAAGCGTCGCGGGGCAGGCGCCGTCAGCGCCATGAGGATGGTCTTTGTCGAAAAAAATGACCCGGGCTCGCGCCCGGGTCGAATTATCGTCTGTGAAGGTAAAACGGGTAGAGCTAAAACCTAGCGGTTCGCCATGCCGAGGGTGCCGTGCATCGGCAGGGTGGCGGCGACAACCGGGACATTCTGCGCGCTCTTGCGTGCGGCCATCTGTCGGCGGGCAGCCGGGCTAAGCGCCTCGGCGCCGGGGACATGCATGTCCAGCTCGTCCTGCTCGATCTCGGTTTCCTTCTTGCCGGAAGTGGCAGCGATGACGGCCGGGGTGACGATCATGGCGAGGAAGGCGATAGCGAGGATGATCTGAATCATGTGCGTTCTCCTGAAACCTTGAGTGGGTGCCTCTCAACACCCTTAGCTTCCCGCATTTCAGGGTTTGCTGGTATCCCACGAAGCGACGTCCCGGTCTACAGGTGGGGTATAGTCCTTTAACACTTCCGGGGGAACGGCGGAGAAGCGCGAACAACGGGGCCGTATCCGCATCCAATGCATGAACATGAAGAATCCATTCCGGAAACTCTGGCGGCGCCGGCAGGAGCCGGTCTTCGCGCGGCCTGAGTCCGAGCTGCGCCAGCTCACTGAGGCCTTCTGCAGCGCGAACACGCTGCCCGCGCAGACGCGCCGCGCCATCGCGCTCTTTACCTCCCTGTGGACGCTGCCCACCGAGCGCGCCTTCACGGCCGGACTGCTGCGCTGGGTCCGCATGCTGGAGCAGGATCGCGCCTTACGCGAGCGCTTCCGCGCCAGCTGGAGCAGCGCGGTGGCGCAGCTCGACTCGGTGCCGTTCTTTGCCGACGCCGGTATCCCGGTGCAGCATGCGCTCTGGCCGGAGGCCACGCGCCGCATCTTCCAGCGCCTGCTGCCAAGCGCCCGCGAGCACGTCGATACGGCGAGGCTCTTCACCGCCGTGCTTTCCTCGCCGCAGGCCGTCGAGCGCTTCCGCAATATCGACGGATTCATCTTCACGCGCTTCGCCCGCCTGCTCTGGCCGTCCGGCGGCCTTGAGGCGCTGCCCGGCGTGCGCGAAAACCTGCATCAGGCCATGCGCCTGCTGGCCGCTCGCGTGGCGGGGCGTGGCGCGAATCCGGCCATCCGCCAGCGCAGCAGTACGCAGACGCCCGAACAATCGCCTTTCTATCGGCTCATCTTCGCGGTGGAGGATTTCGTCACTGTCGAGGACTCCGTGCAGTCGCGGGAAGCATGGCATCGCTGGTGTGCGGCGCTGCACGCCTGCCGTGAGGAGCTGAACCAGGTTCGTCTGCACATGGAAGAGGCCGGCGTAAGCACCGGACTGATGTTCGATATCACCAGCATGGAGGCTGCCCTCGATCGTCTCGAGATGCTGGCCGCCACGCTGGTCGAACCGGGCATGCATCCCGCGCCGGAAGTGCAGGCTGCGCCCGGTAGCGAAGCCCCGGCGCGCGTATCCGTCGAAAAGCCATCCTTCGCGGCGCGCCAGCTGCTCAACACGCTGGTCTCCGGCCTGCTCGAGGACACGCGCATCTCTGCATTGGTGCGCCAGAACCTGAACCTGCTCGCCCGCAAGACGGTGGAGCGCACCGGCTTCGGCGGCGAGCACTACATTGCGCACTCGCTGCGTGAGTATCGCCAGATGTGGCTCGCGGCCATCGGCGGCGGCCTGCTCACTGTCTTCACCGCGGCTCTCAAGCTGCGCGTGGTGGAGAGCCACTTTCCGCCCTTCGTCGAAGGCTTCCTCATCGGCCTCAACTACGCCATCAGCTTCATCCTGCTACAGGTTTTCGGCCTCGCGCTCGCCACCAAGCAGCCTTCGATGACGGCGGCGACGCTGGCCGGCATCATTCGCCAGAATCGCGGCGCGTCACGCCGCAGCAAGATCGCCGACTTCGCCGCTTCCATCAGCCGCACGCAGCTGGCCGCCGCGCTGGGGAACGTCTTCGCGGTCTGTCTCGGTGCGCTCGCCTTTGAGCGGCTGTGGCTGCACCTCTTCCGCTCGCACTATCTGCCCGAGCAGACGGCGCAGCACGTCTACGAGACACTGCATCCCTTCACCTCTGCCACGGCCTTCGACGCCGCGCTCACCGGAGTTATCCTCTGGCTGGCCGGCCTCATCGGTGGATGGTGCGAGAACTTCGCTGTCTTCAATCGCGTGCCCGAGGCCATTGCCGCGCACCCGCTCGGACATCGCTTCGGCGCGCGCCGCATGCAGAAGATCGCACGCTGGTTCGAACACAACATCGCCAGCTGGAGCACCAGCATCGTGCTCGGTTTCCTGCTCGGCTTTACGCCGGAGATCGCGCAC
The DNA here is from genome assembly GCF_047605705.1 of Silvibacterium sp. Taxonomy (NCBI): domain Bacteria; kingdom Pseudomonadati; phylum Acidobacteriota; class Terriglobia; order Terriglobales; family Acidobacteriaceae; genus Silvibacterium; species Silvibacterium sp. Next base: position 5,243 of record NZ_JASGFD010000043.1, read on the forward strand.
TTCTTCGGCGTGCCGCTCGATGTACGCCACGTCACGCTGAACACCGGGATGCTGGCGCTGGCTGCTGCACGCTATGGCACGGCCGCCTTCGGCGCGCACTGGTTTTACGCGGCAGTAGCAGGCATCGGCGTCACCTTCGTGCTCAATCTGGGCGTCAGCTTCGCCATCGCATCTATTGTGGCGCTGCGCGCCTACGAAGTGAAGCAGAGCGAGCGGTTGTCGATCCTGCGCTACGTGCTGGGCCGGGCGGTGCGCTCACCGCTGCAGTTCCTCTATCCCGTAGGAGAAGCCCCGGAGATCCCCAGCATCGCGCCCACCTCGCAACCGGGAGTGGAAGAAGAGGGTGCGTAGTCTTGGCGATTCTCCCTTGTTACTCACCCCAGTGCAGGCGCAGACCGATCTTCGCCGTGCGTGGCGTGCCCAGGGTGAGAATCGGCGTGCGGCCTACTTCGATGGAGCGATCGAAGAGGTTCTCGCCGGACGCATAGATATCGAGATGCCTGCCTGCCGAGCGCGTAGCGTAGGCGTCGAAGCGGAAGTACGGATGGAGCAGGTACTGGTTCGCGTCATCGTCGAACTGCCGTCCCGAGGTCCGCTCCTCGAGGCTGAGCAAGCCGAGACGGTGACTGGTAAGACGCAGCCGCGCCGTGGCCATCTCTCGCGCCACCTGCGGAATCCAGTTGCCCACCAGCTGCGGTTCCTGCGCGTATTTTGTAACCGTTGCGATGGCAAATTGGTAGCCACCCTCAAGCGAAATCCAGGGCGCGGGCGCTAGGGCATAGTCCGCGGACAATCCCCGGCTCTCGATCTGGCCCAGGTTCTCGCGGATGAGCGTGGTCAGCGTCGGCGTAGTTGAGAGCGTCAGTGCCGTGATCGGCCGGTTCACCTGCGTCCAGAACCAGCTCACGCGCACGCTCGAGCGCAGTCGCGGCAGTTCGGCCTGTGCTCCGGTTTCCCAGCCTGTGGCGCGTTCCGAGCGCAGGTTGGCGTTTGGCTCGGTGAGCTGCTGCCCGACCTGTCCGGTGCGATAAAGCTCATTCTGCGTAGGCGCGCGATAGGCGCGGAAGGCCGAGGCCGAAAGTGCAAAGTGGGGTCCGATGCGCCGCGAAAGGCCAAGGCGCGGATCGAAGACAGTCTCGCTGAACGCTGGCAGCGTCTTCGGTGCGGTCGCGCTGGCGAACTGCTCCGCGTCGAAATTCGAAAAATGGTCGACACGCGCAGAGCCCGAGAGTGTCCATGGTCCCGGCGTTGCCAGGGCTTCGCCGTAGACGCCTGTCTGGCGCTGGCGCCCCGTCGTGGTCAGCGTGCCGCCGCTGCCGGTGAAAAGAATTTCGTCGTCCGAGGCGCGCACATCGTGCGTGTCCGCTCCCGCGATCACCAGCAGCTTCGGAGTGAAGGCATGGTGGACATGCGCTGCTGCTCCCAGTTCGGCGGCGGGGTCTTCGGCGTAGCGCGTCAGCGTCTCCGATCCGCGTCCGGTGGCGATGCTCGAGAAGGTCTGCCGGTAATGCTCGTCGTCGCCGAAGAGCCGCAGCGAAAGCTCATGCCAGTCCGTACCCGCGGCGTAGCGCCATAGGCGATTGCCGTTGGTCGTGAGCGGCGTGCCGTTGTGTCGCGCCTCGTTCAGCACGTTGCCGCGCAGAAACACATGATTGTCGTCGCCGGCAAGCCGCCGGTCGAGATCAAGGTAGCCATTCTGCGCGTGCACATTCGAGGGCTGATCCACAGCCCCACGCAGGTTCGGCGCCACCAGCGTGTAGCCGTCGGTGGCGATCACGCCGGCAGCGCCCAGCGCCGACCACGCGCCATGGCGAACCGCGCCGATACCGCTGTCGTCGGTTGTCTCAAGTGCGCCGTAATTCGTGTCTAGCGCAAAGTTCGCGCCGTCATTCACAGGAGGCTGCGCGGGCAGCAGGCTCACCACGCCGCCGATGGCGCTCGATCCGTATAAGTCGGAAGCGCCGCCGCGCACCACCTCGACCGAGCGGATCACCGGCGCGGGCAGCTCGTCCCAGTGAATCCAGCCGCCGTAGGGATCGTTCATCGGCACATCGTCGAAGACCACCAGCGAGCGGCTTGCTGCCGTCGAGCCGAGCCCGCGCAGGGAGACTCCCTCCGTGGTGGGGTTAGCCACCAGCGAACTCGAGCGCCGGAAGAGCTCGAAGCCTGGAACCTGCCGCAGTTTGCCGTCGAGCAGCGGCGCAGAGGATTGCTGCAACTGCGCGGAGCTGACCACGCGCACGCTGGCCGGGCTATCGAGCGCAGGCAGCGGCGTGCGATAGGCGGTCACGTTCACGGTTTCAAGCCTTGTCAGCGTGACAAGGAACACCTGCGTAGGATTTGTCACCGTTGCAGTGGCAAATCCGCCTTCGGAGACGAACAGGGTATGTATGCCGGAGGGCACGCTGAAGTTTCCATCGGCATCTGAAACCGCAAGCAGGTGGTGATCTTTATCGCGGACTTCCGCTCCCGCGATGGAATCGCCGCTGCTGTCGAGCACGCGTCCGTGTGGCAAAAGTGGGGCCTGGGCAAGGGCCATACCGCAGGCGGCGAGACCGAAGGTGAGCAGCAGGAGCGCTTGTCGCATGGGGGGAATCCGATTCTCTACTTATTGCCTTGGTGTTCGTTGTTCTGGCCGGGCTTTCCAGCCCGCTGCACCGCGGAACGGGCATTGGGACCCTCGTCGGCCAACGCATCCAGAAGGGCAGCAATCGTCTCTTGGTGGATCGGGTGTTCGAGTTTGGGTGCTATCTCGGCCAGCGGCGCCAGCACAAAGCGTCTGTCCGCAATGGCGGGATGAGGCAGGGTGAGCCGCTCGGATTCGCGCCGGATCGGCTCGCCGTCCTCGCCGGTCATCAGCAGCAGGTCGAGGTCGAGCGTGCGCGGGCCCTTCACGACGGCCCCAGCACGATCCCGGCCGAACCGGCGCTCGATCTCCAGCAGCAGGTCGAGCAGCACCTCGGGTGCGAAGTTCGTCCGTATCGATGCAGCTGCATTATGAAAGTCCGGCTGTTCCTCATAGCCAACCGGCGCGGTCAGGTAGAGCGAAGAGCGGGCGACGACCTCGCCGGCCTCGGTGAGCGCCGTCAGCGCCGCTTCCAGTACCTGGGCGGGGGAGAGCTGGCCGAAGGGTTGGTTCGCGCCGAGGCCGATATAGGCATGTGCAGGCATCCCCTCCAGCATAGCGGCGGCAGCGCTTGCTGTGGCGGACTCTCGCGCCACCTACAATGCGAGACATGAGGATTGGGTTTTTCGGGGGCAGCTTCGATCCGCCGCACCTGGGGCACCGGGCGCTGGCCTGTCTTGCGGCCGATCAGCTGCACCTGGAGCGGGTGCTGCTGGCTCCGGTGGGCCGCCAGCCGCTCAAGCACGGCGACGCGGCTCCCTTTGCCGATCGCGTAGCCATGCTGGAGCTGGCCATCGCGGGCGATCCGCGGCTCGAAGTCTCGCTGGCGGATGCGCCGATGCCGGATGGCGAGCCGAATTACACCGTGGACACGCTGCGTCGCCTGCGCCGCGAGCTGCCTGCCGGAGCGCGGCTCTACTGCATCATGGGCGCGGATTCCTTTCTCACGCTCGGCAAGTGGCATGATGCGGTGGGCCTCTTCGCGGAGAGCGACCTGGTGGTGGGCGCGCGGCCCGGCTTCGTCCTCGACCATGCGGCGCTGACCCTGCCGCCCGGCGTGCGGGTGGAGGGGCTTGCGGAAGACCGGCCAGGATGCCGGGGGTATACCGTGCAGCATCCGTCGGGCCGCTCCATGCTGTACCTGCTGCCCGATCTGGCGGAAGAGGTGTCGGCTACGGAGATCCGGACGGAGCACGCGGAGGTCGATGAGCGGCTCAATCCGGCTGTGACTGGGTACATCCGAACACATGGCCTTTACCGCGCCAGAATCGCGAACCGGAACCAGAATCAAGGCCGATGACCACGGGCTTTTTCTTGTCATCCGCTGGGTTTGCATTGGCAATGCGAGGGTGGGTCACGGTACCATGAAGGGTCCCTAGGAGAGATAACTCGAAAATATGGCGTCAAACGAAGTCCGCGCGATGGTGATGGCGGCAGCTGCCGCATGTGAAGACAAAAAGGCCGAAGATATCCGCATTCTCGAGCTCGATGCCTCGGACGCCGGTTTTGCCGACTTCTTCCTGATCGCCAGCGGTACGAATGAGCGGCAGACGACGGCGATCGCCGACGAAGTTGAGGCGAAGCTGAAGCGTGAATTCGGCATTCTCCCCAATTCGGTGGAAGGCCGTCGCGTCGGTGAGTGGGTGCTGATCGATTACGTCGATCTCGTCGTTCATGTATTCCTCGGCGAGCGTCGCGCGTACTACGATATCGAGCGATTGAGAAAGTCTGCCCGTCCGGTTGATTTGGAAGAACTGCGCCAGGCGCTCACAAAGAAGACCATCGCGGTCCGTGAGAAGGCTGCAGCCAAGAAAACGGCAGTGAAAAAGGCTGCGGTGAAGAAGGCCGTTGTAAAGAAGGCTCCGGTGAAGGTTGCGGCGAAGCCGGCAAAGAAGGCTGTCGCGAAGAAGGCTCCGGCCGCGAAGAAAGCAGTAGCAACGAAAGCGGCGGTCGCCAAGTCTGTAAGTAAAAAGGCGCCGGCTGGCAAGGCGACGCGTTCGAAGTCCAAAGCGTAAAACCCGAAGATTGAACCAATAGACGAGTCCGGCAAAGGGAAAACCAAAGCCGGCAGGCAGTCCGCAACACCGTTGTTCTTCGTTCTTCCCTGATCGCGAATGGATCTCCCCCAGCCGGGGCCGCCTTGCGTGCCTTTATGCGTAGCTGTGCATAAGGCGACTCTCCGGTAAGCATTGCCCGGTAAACGGGTGGCAACGGGTGTTATCCCTCAGACGTCAGGAAGTAGGTTTCATGCGGATCAACGAAGAGCGGATTTCCTCGAATTACGGAATCGCTGCTTACCAGGCAAAGGCCGGCACACAGACCGGCCCCGAGGACGACATGGTTGGCTGGCCCCAGGAACTGTGCCGCGAGATTCTGCTTGCTTCCCCATGGCCCATGTTCGTGATGGACTGCGAACAGTTCCGCATCGTGGAAGTCAATGAGGCGGCGATACAGAAGTACGGCCTCAGCCGGGAGACCTTTCTCGAAGAAGGGATCGAACGCATGATCCCTCCGGAATATCGCGATGAGCTCCGCCTGACCCTGAGCGCAGGCATGGAGGGAGTGAGCCGCGAGTTCCAGACCGAACACCTCCTCGGCAATACGCGCATTCCGGTAGAAGTTTTTTCCTTCCCGATCCGCTGGCAGGACCGCCCGGCGCGTTTCTCCATGGTTCGTTATCCTCTTCAGCTGGAATCGCCCCGGCCCGCCCGGCTGGTGGGTCGCGCGAACCGCCGCGAGATGGATGCGGCGCCCTCTGGCAGCCTGGCTCACGACTTCAACAATCTCCTCACGGTCATACTCGCCGTCGCCGAGCAGATGCAGGATGGTGAAGGCGATCCCGAGCTGCAGGCACAGCTGATTTCCCGCACCGTGCGCAATGCGCAGGAGCTGGCCTCGCACCGGCTGATGCAGGGCCATCAGCAGCAGTCGCGGCGTGAGCAGATCCAGTTGAACCGCGTGCTCGAGGAGCAGAGCGACGCACTGCGTGCGCTACTTGGCCGTGACGTCGTCCTCGAGATGCACCTCGATGAAAACCTCTGGAGCGTCTTTGCCGACGAGAGCCAGTGGCGGGAGAGCATCCTGAACCTGGCCGTGAACGCGCGCGACGCGATGCCTGAGGGTGGAACCTTCTACATCTCCACCCGGCGCGCATTGTTGGCTGGAGACGACGCCGAGCTCGGTCTGCCCCACGGCCGCTACATCCACGTCGTGGTGCGGGATACCGGCATCGGCATGGCCGAAGAGACGCGGGCCCATGCCTTCGAACCTTATTTCTCCACCAAGTCCCGCAGCCGCAACAGCGGCCTGGGACTGGCCTCGGTCCAGAGCGTGGTACAGCAGTCCGGCGGAGGCATTCGGCTCACGAGCGCGCCGGGCCAGGGCGCCCGCTTCGACATCTTTATCCCTGCTCCCGAGAGCGCCGGCGTCGACAATCCCGGCGGCTTCATTCTCCTTGTCGAGGATGCCGAGGAGCTGCGTAAGCTCATTCAGGATTTCCTGATCGCCCGTGGCTACGAGGTCATTTCCTGTGGCACCGCCGATTCGGCCATGCAGTGGGCTCGCACCGTTTCCCGCCCGCTCAACCTGGTGATCACCGACCTGCTGCTGCCCGATGTCTCGGGGGAGATCCTCGCTGAGCAGATCCGTCTGCGTCATCCGGAAGCACGCGTAGTGCTCATGTCCGGCCAGCAGGCGGCGCTCATCCACGGTCCGGCAACCGAATACGCCGTGTACCTGCAAAAGCCCTTTAGCCTGCACCAGCTGGCGCGCACCGTCTCGGAGCTGCTCAACGTTCGCGCCTGACCGTCGATTGCTCGTGCATCCTGCCGCTCGCTTGACAGCATCGGAGTGAGCGGATAGTTTCGAAAACAGATGCAGGTTCATCTCCACCATCGTCATCATCACCATCACGTGACGAACGTGTCGGCGGACCTGTCTGGCTTAGAGAACTAAGCCCTCCCACTACAGGATCTTGAAAAGCCCGCCGGCGCAACCAGCCCGGCGGGCTTTTTGCGTCAGCAAAGAAAACAGGAATGGCGAGACGATGAGCGAAACGACGATTGATTTCGAGAAGATGGAAGGTCTGGTACCGGGCATCGTGCAGGATGCGAAGACCGGCGAGGTGCTGATGGTTGGCTTTCTGAATCGCATCAGCTACGAGAAGACGCTCGAGACCGGCTTTGTGACTTTCTGGAGCCGCACCCGGCAGAAGCTGTGGATGAAGGGCGAAACCAGCGGGAACCGCCTGCGCGTGGTCGAGGCCGCAACCGACTGCGACAATGACACCCTGCTCTTTCGCGTCGAGGTGGAAGGTGATGGTCTGGTCTGCCACGAAGGCACCGTCAGCTGCTTCACCCGTCCCATCACCCTGTCCAGCACTGCCGCCAAGGAGGCCAAGTAATCATGTCGAACACGAAGAAGCTCCGTCTCGGAATCCCCAAGGGCAGCCTGCAGGATGCCACCCTCGCTCTCTTCCAGCGCGCCGGTTGGAACATCTACGCCAACGGCCGCTCCTACTTTCCCTCGATCGACGACAAGGAGATCGAGTGCATGCTCATCCGCGCGCAGGAAATGGCGCGCTACGTTGAAAAGGGCGTGCTCGACGCAGGCCTCACCGGCATCGACTGGGTCGTCGAGAGTGGCCTCGAAGTCGAGAGCGTGACGGCCCTTGTGTATTCAAAGCAGAGCCGCCAGCGTGTGAAGTGGGTGCTTGCCGTGCCCGAAGATTCGCCGTATCAGAAGGCCGAAGATCTCGCCGGCAAGGTCATCGCGACTGAGTTGGTCGAAGTCGCAAAGAAGTACTTCGCCGAGAAGAACGTGCCCGTGAAGGTCGAATTTAGCTGGGGCGCGACGGAAGTGAAGCCGCCCATGCTTGCCGATGCCATCGTCGAAGTTACTGAGACCGGCAGCTCGCTGCGCGCCAACCGCCTGCGCATCATCGACACCATCATGGAGAGCGAGACGCGCCTTATCGCTAACAAGGGCGCGTATGCGGACTCATGGAAGAAGAACAAGATCGACAGCCTTGCGCTCATGCTCAATGCGGCTATCGACGCGCAGGGCCAGGTTGGCCTGATGCTGAACGTCGAGAAGAACAACCTCGATGCCATCCTCGGCATTCTGCCCGCGCTGAATTCGCCGACTGTCTCGCAGCTTAGCAACTCCACCTGGTGCGCGGTAAATACCATCCTCGAAGAAGGTGTGGTCCGCGAAGTGGTGCCGAAGCTCAAGGCCGCAGGTGCAACCGGCATCGTCGAGTATCCGCTGAACAAGGTGGTTCTCTAGATGAAGGTCATGACAACCCGGAGCGCCGCTGCAAAGCGGCGCATCGGCGAACTGCTCACCCGCCGCAGCGATACCTGGGAGCGCGTGACGCCGACAGCGAAGCGCATCGTCGATGGCGTGCGCAAGGGTGGCGATAAGTCCCTGCGCCGCTATGCCCAGCAGCTTGACGGGATTTCGCCACAGACGCCGTTACAAATACCCGCGGAAGAGCTGAAGGCAGCCTGGGATGCGATCGCGCCCGAGATGCGCCGCACGCTCGAGACTGCTGCGAAGAACATCCGCGCCTTTGCGCAGAAGCAGAAGCCGAAGGACTGGGACTTTGCGCCTGTTCCCGGCGTCACCACCGGCCAGCGTGTGCGTCCGTTGGGCGCAGTTGGATGCTACGTGCCGAGCGGCCGTTACCCGCTACCCTCGACGCTGTTGATGACAGCGATCCCTGCGCAGGTTGCTGGCGTGCCGCGTATCGTCGCCGTCTCGCCGAAGCCCGCGCCGGAGACGCTCGCCGCCGCGCACCTGCTCGGCATCACCGAGTTCTATCGCCTGGGCGGCGCGCATGCTGTGGCTGCGCTCGCTTACGGCACGGAGAGCCTGCAGAAGGTCGACAAGATCGTCGGTCCCGGCAATGCCTACGTGACCGCGGCCAAGAAGCTCGTCTCTTTCGACTGCGCCATCGATATGCTTGCCGGGCCCACAGAGATCGTCGTCACCAGCGATGCGGGCACGCCCGCTGGCATCGCCTCCGATCTGGTTGCGCAGGCCGAGCACGATCCCGATGCGCTCGCCATCTTCCTCACCACCCGCGCCGATCTCGCCGCCGCCGTCTCCGCAGAGGTGAAGCAGCGCGTGAAGTCCAACGCAACAGCGCGCGAAGCCATCCAGCGCAACGGATTGATTCTCGTCGCCAGGTCGCAGGAAGAAGCGCGCACGCTGACGAACGCGCTCGCGCCCGAACACCTCACCGTCGATACCGAAGAAGATCTCGCGTGGGTCGAGAACGCAGGCTCGGTCTTCATCGGCGAATACAGCGCGCAGCCGCTCGGCGATTACGTCTCCGGCCCGAATCACACGCTGCCCACCGGCGGCCTCGCCCGTGTGCGCGGTGGCCTCAGCGCGATGGACTTCGTGAAGCTCATCACCGTGCAGTCATACACCGCAAAGGGCCTCGCGAAGCTCGGCCCCGCAGCCGTCTCCTTGGCAAAGGCCGAAGGCCTGACAGGCCACGCTGAAGCCATCGAGGTACGGCTGAAGGCGCTGGCAGAAGGGAAAGACGCATGAGCGAATTCATCGCATCCGTAGCGGCTCCCGAGCCCCGCGCGCTCGTAAAAAAGATCAAGGAATATCATCCGCCGCTTGGCGACCGTAGCGGTCTCCGTCTCGACTTCAACGAGAACACCTTCGCCTGTTCGCCGAAGGTGCTTGAGGCGTTGCAGCGTGTCACGCGCGGCGACCTGACGATGTATCCCGAACGCACGCCGGTCGAGGCCATCGTTGCGGCAAAGCTCGGTATTCAGCCGTCGCAGGCGCTGCTCACCAACGGGATGGACGAAGCGATCCATGTTCTGTGCCAGGCGTATCTCGATAAGGACGACGAGCTTCTGCTGCCTGTGCCGACGTACACCATGTACGGCGTCTACGCATCGGCGACAGAAGGGAGGCTGGTCGAAGTGCCGGCTGCTGAAGGCTTCCGCTTTCCGCTCGAGGCGCTGCTCTCGCGCATCACGCCCAAAACCAAGCTCATCGCCATCGCCAACCCCAACAGTCCCACGGGGCAGACGATCTCGCGCGAAGACATCCTCAAGGTGATCGCGGCCGCGCCACACGCGATGGTGCTGATCGATGAAGCCTACTACCACTTCTACGGCCAGAGTGTGATGGATCTCGTCGGCCGGATCCCAAATGTAATCGTCGCGCGTACATTTTCGAAGGTCTACGGCCTTGCCGGTCTGCGCCTCGGCCTCCTGGCCGCGGATGAATCGGCGATGCAGTGGCTGCGCCGCGTCATCTCGCCCTATAGCGTGAACGCGCTCGCGCTTGCCTGCCTGCCGCCGGCGCTCGAAGACGATGCCTATATCGACTGGTACGTGAACGAGGTGAAGCAGGCGCGCGAAGAATTCACCGCCGCGCTCAGCAGCCTGGGTGTGCCCTGGTGGCCCTCGCAGGCCAACTTCGTGCTCACGAAGATCGGCCCGCAGCATGCAGCCTTTTCGAAGGCCATGCACGCGCGCGGTGTGCTGGTGCGCGACCGCTCAAGCGACCCCGGTTGCGACGGCTGCGTACGCATCACTATCGGCACGCGTGAGCATACGATCGCAGGCATCGCAGCGATGGCCGCAGTACTCAACGAGATTCAATGGACAGGAGAAAGAGCCTGATGGCGAAGAAAGCAGCAGCAAAGACCACGAAGAAGTCCAAAGCCGCAGCGGAAGAAGCGGTAAGCACGACAAAGCGAGTCGGCGTCATCGATCGCAAGACCGCCGAGACGCAGATCAAGCTGAAGCTCACAATCGAAGGTGAGGGCAGGTACAACGTCTCCACCGGCATCCGCTTCTTCGATCACATGCTCGAGCTCTTCACGCGCCACGGCGCCTTCAATCTCGATCTCACCTGCACCGGCGATCTCGATGTCGATCAGCATCACACTGTAGAAGACGTGGGCATTGCGCTCGGTGAGGCCTTCGATCAGGCACTCGGCGACAAGCGCGGCATCTGGCGCGCGGGCTACTTCGTCATGACCATGGATGAAACCCTCGGCCTCGCCGCTGTCGACCTCAGTGGCCGCGTCGAGTCGGTCATCAAGACCAAGGTAAAGACGCGCCTCGTCGGCGATCTGCAATCGGAGCTGGTCGATGACTTCTTCGACGGCTTCGCCCGCGGCGCTCGCGCCAACGTGCACATCAAGACGATGTACGGCCGTTCCAATCATCACAAGGTCGAAGCGCTCTTCAAGGCCTTCGCCCGCGCTCTGCGCGTGGCCTGCTCGCGCGACAAGCAGCTTGGCGAGATGCTGCCCTCCACAAAGGGTCTGCTGTGATCGCCGTCATCGATTACAAGGCCGGCAACCTCACCTCGGTGATCAAGGCGCTGCGCGCGGTCGAGGCGCATCCCCAGGTCACCGAGGACCCCGACGTGGTGCGCAAGGCCTCGAAGATCGTGCTGCCCGGTGTCGGCCACTTCAGTGGCACAGCCTTTCTCGAGCAGCACGGCCTCAAGCAGGCTATTGCCGAGCGCGTCGCCGAAGGCGTGCCGCTGCTCGGCATCTGCGTAGGATTGCAGTGGCTCTACCAAGGCAGCACGGAGGCTCCCGATGCGCCGGGCTTCGGCTTCTTCCCCGCGATATGCTCGCGCTTCGATGGCGGCGGCAAAGTGCCGCATGTCGGATGGAATGCTGTTGCCGTGAAGGAAGGCTCGCGCCTGCTCGCAGGCGTGCCGGACGGCAGCTTCGTTTACTTCACGCACTCCTTCCGCGCGCCGGTCACGGATGAGACCGTGGGTACCACCGAATATAGCGGCGCATTCACGGCGGCTGCCGAACGCGATCACGTGATGGGCGTGCAGTTTCATCCGGAGAAGTCGGGCGTTACCGGCCTCCGCATCCTGCGCAATTTTGTGGAGCTGCCATGCTGACGCGTCGTGTCATTGCTTGTCTCGATGTAAAGGATGGCCGCGTCGTCAAGGGCGTCCAGTTCGTTGATCTGATCGATGCGGGTGATCCCTCGGAGCTGGCCGCGCGCCACGCGCTCGCGGGCGCGGATGAGATCGTACTGCTCGACATCACTGCGACGCACGAAGGACGCGGCACGCTGATCGAAACCGTGCGCCGCACCGCGCGGCGTCTCTTCATCCCGTTCACCGTCGGCGGAGGCATCCGCACGCTTGACGACGCGACAGCGGTCTTCGATGCGGGCGCAGACAAGGTCAGTGTGAACTCCGCCGCGCTCTCGCGGCCGGAACTCATCGACGAGATCGGCTCGCGCTTCGGCGCGCAGGCCGTCATCGTCGCCATCGACGCACGCCGTGGAGACAAGTCTCCCGAAGAGGCGGAAGTCTTCGTCGCAGGTGGACGCAAGCCCACTGGCCGCAACGCTGTCGAGTGGGCGCGTGAGGCCGAACAGCGCGGCGCGGGCGAAATCCTGCTCACCTCGATGGACTCCGACGGCACACGCGCGGGCTTCGACTGCCTGCTGACTGCAGCCGTCAGCGAAGCTGTGCAGATTCCGGTCATCGCCTCGGGCGGCGCAGGTTCGGCGGCGCATTTCTCTGAGGTCTTTCTCGCTGGCAAGGCGGACGCCGCACTCGCCGCGAGTATCTTTCACTTTGGCATTGCCGACGCGCGCGCTCTTAAAGAAGAAGTCGCACGGGCAGGCGTTCCCATGAGGCTCCCATGCTGATTCCTTCCATTGACCTGATGGGCGGGCGTATCGTCCAGCTCGTGCAGGGCGAAAAGCTCAAGCTCGCCTTCGATGACTTCGAATACTGGATCGAGCGCTTCTCGACATATTCCACAGTCCAGCTCATCGACCTCGACGCCGCCATGCGCCAGGGCGACAACACCGCCATCATCGAGAAGATTGCCAGCCGCCTGCCCTGCCAGGTCGGCGGCGGCATCCGTACGCCGGAGCGCGCGCAGCAGCTGCTCGCAGCAGGGGCAAAGCGCGTCATCATTGGTTCGGTGCTCTTCCGTCACGATTCGGTCGACACCGAGATTGCCGCGGCATTCTCGAGCGCCATCGGCGACGAGCAATTTGTAGCCAGCGTTGATACAAAAGGCGGCAAGGTTGCCGTCAAAGGCTGGAAGGAGCAGGTCTCGCTCACGCCAGAAGAGGCCATCGCGCAGCTAGACCCCTACTGCGGCGCGTACCTTTACACCCACGTCGACACCGAAGGCACGCTCAGCGGTTTCCCGGTGGAGCGTGCGGAGACGCTGAGCAACCTCACGAAACGTCGCCTGATCGTGGCCGGCGGCATCCGTGAGCAGGCGGAGATCGACGCGCTCGATCACCTCGGCGTCGACGCGGTCGCCGGTATGGCCGTTTACACCGGCCTGCTGGCTACTTAGTCTGTCCGGAAATGCGGGGGCGGCGTCTGGCGATGGCCTGCGCCGCCTCTTCGCGTTTGCGATGCACCAGTCCGACCAGAAGAAATATCCCCAGAATCGCCCCAGGCAGGGCCGCTCGCCGCAGCCCTCCGCTGTGCAGACTGATGCCGGCGTCGATAAGCCACAGGAAGGCGATGAGGAACCAGATACTCGAGCGGCGCATGCGCTCGCAGAATAGCATCCAAAATCGCGCAGATGCGCTAAGCTGATCGGTCCCCGCCCGCCAGAGGCTGGAGACCAGGATGTCTTCATGACGACCAAGAAGAAATCGCATCATCTTGCGCGCCGCCTCGATGAGGTCGGCTTTTCCGATATCGTCCAGATCCGCAACAAAGTATATGAACTGCGTGCCGCGGGTCAGACCGTGCATGCCTTCCATAGCAGCGAGCCCTTTTTCGAGACGCCGGAACCCGTGAAGTACGCGATGGTGAAGGCGCTGGTAGAGAATCGCACGCGCTATGCGCCGTCATCGGGCATTGAGCCGCTGCGCGAGGTCATCGCGGGCAAGCTTCAGGCGAAGAACCACATCAAGTCCTCGATCGATCAGGTTCTCGTCACCGCAGGCGGCATGCACGCCCTCTATGCCGCCTTCCAGGCGGTGTTGAACCCCGGTGACGACGTGTTGCTCTTTTCGCCCTACTGGACACCGATCAAGGATATGATTACCGCCGCCGAGGCCCGTGCGCTCTTTGTGCCCACGGCGACGGCGCGCCGCAGCGGCATCGCGCAAACGCTCGAGCAGTTCTCGACCCCGAGCACGAGGGCCATCTACTACAACACGCCGCAGAACCCCTCGGGAACGGTCTTCACCCGCGCCGAAGCAGAGGAAGTAGCAACATTTGCGAAGAAGCACGACCTGGTGGTGATCGCCGACGAAGCCTATGAGGATCTGGTCTACGAGGGCGAGCACGTCTCCATCGCCTCGCTGCCGGGCATGGCGGAGCGGACCATTACGACTTACACGCTCTCGACGAGTTACGGCATGTCGGGCTGGCGTATCGGCTACGCGGTGGCGCAGGAGCCGTTCATAACCGGTCTCCGGAAGGTGATTCTTTATTCGGTCATCGGCGTTTCCACGCCCACGCAGTGGGCTGCGCTCGAAGCATTGAAGATGCCGCAAAGCTATCTCGATTGCCGCCTCGAGCAGTACCGTGAGCGGCGCGACCTGCTGGTGGAGGGGCTTAACGAGGTGGGGCTCTCATGCGAGAAGCCCGCCGGCGCGTACTACGTTCTTGCCGACACGCGCAAAATCCATAAGGACAGCCGCAAGGCAGCCGCCACTCTGCTCGACAAGGCTCACGTGGCCACCATTCCGGGCGTGGTCTTCGGGGCGCAGGGTGAAGGCTTTGTGCGCTTCGGCTACACCATGACGAAAGAAGCGATCTCGGTCGGGCTCACCGCGCTCAAAGCGTTTACCGGGAAGCCGTAATCACCGTTTTGCCGGCGAGGATGTAACTTTCGTCATGCCGAAAATTCGGTTTGCGCTATTTGGCGTCGAATTCCTCCGTTCAAGCGTCCAATGGTGTGTCTCCGGGTTAGAACACATATCCATCATCCGGAGCGGAGAAGAGTTAACTCTTTCATGCATTGGAATTCCCCTTTTTCTCTTAAGGCGATGGCGATCGCTGTGCTGGGAGTGCCGCTGGCTTTTGCTTCGGCCTCTGCGCAGCAGGCGCCGGAGCCCTTGGCCACGACGACGCCCGCCGCACACAGCGGCGATACCGAAACCTCTTCCTCGCTTGCCAACCTGCCGGACGCGAGCTCCTCGGCTGCGGATCTGCCCGACGACCCCGGCACGCAGGCGCAGGACGCCTCGCAGGCGGCCACCGGCGGCAAGCAGACCAAGCGCATTCTCGGCATCGTGCCGAACTTCCGCTCCGTCTCGGTGGACGCCAAGCTGCCGCCCATGACGGTGAAGGACAAGTTCATCGGGGCCACGGAAGACAGCCTCGATTATTCGGACTTCATCTTCATCGGCATCCTGGCCGGCATCTCGCAGGCGCAGAACTCCTATCCGCAATTTCACCAGGGCGCGGCCGGCTACGGACGCTACTACTGGCACACCGCGGCGGACCAGATCGACGAAAACTACATGGTCGAGTTCTTTGTGCCTGTGGCGCTGCATCAGGATCCGCGTTACTACACGCTGGAGCGCGGCAGCTTCCTCAAGCGGCTCGGCTATTCGTTCTCGCGCATCGCCATCACGCGGCAGGATGACGGCTCGAGCAACTTCAACTACTCCGAAGTGGTCGGCGCGGGCGCGGCAGCAGGGATCTCGGCGCTCTACTATCCCAGCGCGGATCGCGACTGGACCAAGGTCGGCCAGCGCTGGGCCACCAGTGTCGGTCTCGATGGCCTGACGTTTGTCTTCAAGGAGTTCTGGCCGGACATCAACGACCACATCTTCCATCAGAAGGACTAGGGACTGGCCGTCCGAGCCTTCGCGCGCATCTTGCGACTGCGAAGAGTTTTGGCGCGTCCTTCGGTCGCGATCTGAGAGCGGCAACAGGGCTCGGCGTTTTCGCCGGGCTTTTTTGCTGCATCATGGACAACAAGGAGAGAGTGCATGCTGAAGGTCGGAGTTCCGGAGTGGATCGATGAGCACCTGCTGGCAAAGTTTCCGGAAGGGGTCGCCATCGAGCGCATCCCGGCAAAGCCCGAGCAGGCAATCGAAGTGGAATTCTGGCTGGCGCACTCCTCCCCCGTGGCCATGCGCGACTCTCTGCCCTACGTGCATGGAGTGAAGGTGGTGCAGGCCATGATGGCGGGCGTCGACTGGTTGCGCCCCATGGTGCCGGAGGGCGCCGTGCTCTGCGACGGCATGGGACTGCACAACATCCCCACGGCGGAGTGGACGATCGCGGCCATCCTCGCCTCGCTCAAATTCTTCCCCTTCTATCGCGATCTGCAGCACACCGGTCAGTGGCAGCGCGCTTCCGAGGTGGATGGCATCTATCGCAGTCTCATCCCCGGGCCGCATCCCGCGAAGTTCCGGGTTTTGCAGGATGAGCTCTACGGCAAGCGTGTGCTGATCGTGGGATACGGTTCCATCGGCCGCTCCATCGAGGAGCGCCTGCTGCCCTTCGGCGTCGAGATCGTCAGGATGGCGCGTTCGGCGCGCGAGGGCGTCGAGCCGATCTCGCGCCTCCACCCGATCCTGCCCGAGGTCGATATCGTGGTCCTCATTGTCCCGCTGACCGAGGAGACGACCGGCCTCATCGGCGAGGCGGAGCTGAGCCTGATGCCGCAGGGTGCGCTGCTGGTGAACGCCGCACGTGGTCCTGTCGTGAAGACCGATGCGCTGCTGACGGCTCTCCAGTCGGGACGCATCCGCGCCGCGGTGGATGTCACAGACCCCGAGCCACTACCCGAAGGGCATCCACTGTGGTCTGCCCCGAATCTGCTCATCACGCCGCACGTCGCCGGATCGAGCCCACACTTTACCGGCCGCGCAATCGACCTCGCCGCCGCGCAGGTGCGCCGCTACCTGAAGGGTGAGCCCCTCGAGAACGTAGTGTCCGGCAGCTACTAGGAGGCGCGATCATCCATCCCTCATCCATGTCATTCCGACCGGAGCGGCCGCAGGCCGCGAAGGGGAGGAACCTCTAGCTCCGTCCTCAGGCGAAGATCTTAACGGTGGCTCATTCAAGCCCGGTTTTGGCTTGAGTGGGGGCGGATATACCCAATTCACCCGCACACCCGGCCATCCCGGCCGAAGCGTGGGGGCCTGCGGTTCGTCAGTAGCTGCAGAATAAGGGTGCCCCGTCCAAGCTTCGCTTGGGCGGGAAACAAAAGAGCTTGATAGGAAACGAAAAAACCGTGTCATTCCGACCGGAGCGGCCGCAGGCCGTGAAGTGGAGGAACCTGCGGTTCTCTCGTCAGGCGAAGATCTTAAAGGTGGCTCATTCAAGCCCGGTTTTGGCTTGAGTGAGGGCGGATATACCCAATTCACCCGCACACCCGGCCGAAGCGCGGGGGCCTGCGGTTCGCCAGTAGCTGCAGAATAAGGGTGCCCCGTCCAAGCTTCGCTTGGGCGGGAAACAAAAGAGCTTGATAGGAAACGAAAAAACCGTGTCATTCCGACCGGAGCGGCCGCAGGCCGTGAAGTGGAGGAACCTGCAGTTCTCCGTCAGGCAGACGAAAACGCGGGTGCCCACCTCTCGTGTTTGACAGGTGGGAATCTCTCACCTGAGCCCTGAGCCCTGAGCCCTGAGCCCTGAGCCCTACTTCGCCGCCGTAGGCAGCTCCATCTGCCGGGCGGCTAGCTCTTCCTGATAAGGCCGGAAGCAGTTGCGGCAGCGGGCCTCGTACATGCCGGCCGCGCCCACCAGCACCAGCGACTGGCTCTCGCCGAGGCGCTGCGTGTGGATGGCGGGCTGCCCGCACACCATGCAGACGGCCGAGAGCTTGGTGACCTCGTCCGCTACGGCCATCAGGTCGGGAACAGGTGGGAACGGCTCGCCCGCGAAGGTCGTATCCAGCCCGGCAAGCACCACGCGCTTGCCGCGATGCACCAGGTCCAGTGCAAGCGGCACCAGCGCCGCGTCAAAAAACTGCGATTCGTCGATCCCGATCACGTCCACTTCGTCGAGCACCGGATAGAGTGCGTCGCGCAGTGCATCCACATTGGCCACGGTCGAGGCGTCGAGGGTCTGGGCTGAGTGCGAGGCGATCGCCGTGCGGTGATAGCGCACATCGAGGTCCGGTTTGAAGCACTGCACGCGCAGCCGGGCAATGCGCGCACGGCGCAGGCGGCGGATGAGCTCTTCGGACTTGCCGGAAAACATGGGCCCGACAATGACTTCGATACGGCCCGGGGCGACGGGCAGAGGCTGAAAATGCGGCTGGGACATGGGTAGGGCGACTTCCCGGGAGGAGGAATCCTGAAGGAAAAGTGTAGCGCCTGAGCGGCTGCGGATATCAGCAGGAAGCGCTTGCGGGCGGCAGGCGGCATTTCACTCCGAATTTCTGGTCCGGATGCCGATTCTCGGCTAGTATGGCGGCGTCCGCCGGATGGTCTCCGCAGGTTTACGCAGTTCTTGCCGGAATATCAGGAGAAATCGATGAAGCGTTTCGCCGCTGTCCTCACTCTACTCCTCGCTGTCAGCGCTACCATTGCACAGAACTATCCGCCCCCGGGCCAGCGCCCCGGCCCGCCTCCGGGTCAGCAGGGCGACCCTTGGGCCTACGGACCGAACAACAACGCCTGGCGCCCGGACTGGAACAACCGTCCCAACCCGCGCCGCGGCGCCTGCTTCTTCACGACGGCGCCCTTCCGGGGAAACCGCTTCTGCGTCCGTGCCGGGGATAAGCTGCCCGGCCTGCCCGGCAACATCGGTGGAAACATCTCCTCCGTGCAGATCTTCGGAGGCGCGCAGGTGCGGCTCTTCAATGACAGCAACTTCCGCAACGGCAGCGTCACCCTGCGCAACTCGGTCCCCGACCTGCGCCGTGTCCCCTTCCGCGGCGGCCACACCTGGAACAACCGCGTCTCCTCGCTGATGGTCTTCTAGCTGCTGCGCGCAGGGCGGATCGCCTTCGGCCTCTGCTCCCGTTGGTCGCGAGCTGAGGTTTTGTATCAGGGCACAGTTTTGGCCGTGCCCTGATACTTCCGAGGCAAGCTTTTGCGAATCGAGTGGGCAAGACATTAGGCCCCGGGGTCTTGCCTGGCAAAGCAGCGGCTAGAATCCTAAGAGTGTCTCTCGAATTCCAGATTCATCACACCGATGGCGCTGCCCGCCGCGCCACCATGCGGCTGCCCCACGCCGCCGTCGAAACGCCTGTCTTCATGCCGGTCGGTACGGTCGCCTCGGTCAAGGCGCTGCCGCAGCACTTCCTCGAAGAACTGGACGCGCGCATCATCCTCGGCAACACCTACCACCTCTACCTGCGCCCCGGCCACGAGCTGGTGCGGCGCATGGGCGGTCTGCATCGCTTCATGAGTTGGGACCGCGCCATGTTGACCGACTCGGGTGGATTCCAGGTCTTTAGTCTCAACGAGTTACGCAAGGTCAAAGAGGATGGCGTCGAGTTTCGATCGCACCTCGATGGCTCCAAGCACTTCTTCTCGCCCGAACACTCCATGGAGGTCCAGATCGCCCTCGGCGCGGATATCTGCATGGCCTTTGACGAGTGCACCGAGTATCCGGCCGACTACGCCCGCGCCCGCCAGTCGCTCGACATTACCCTCCGCTGGGCCGAGCGCAGCAAAAAGTATTTCGACGAGCACCGCCACGAGCGCCCCTGGGACCTGCACATCCCCGGCGTGGAAGATCGCGGCATGAATCATTCCGGCACAGGCCTGCGCGGCGAGGGACCGGACGGCTTTGCCGGGCTCCAGCCCAATCTCTTCGGCATTGTGCAGGGCGGCATGTATAAGGATCTCCGCCGTGAGTCGGCCGAGCGCCTGGTCGAGATGGATTTCCCCGGCTACGCCATCGGCGGGCTGAGCGTGGGTGAGCCGCGCAACCTGACGCTCGAGGTCATTGCTGAGACGCTGCCCTATCTGCCCAAGGACAAGCCCCGCTACGTGATGGGCGTCGGCTTCCCGGACGAGATCGTCGAATACGCGAAGATGGGCGTGGACATGATGGACTGCGTGCTGCCCACGCGCGCTGCCCGCCACGGCATGCTCTTCACCTCCGAGGGCCGGCTGAATATGAAGAACAAGCAGTTCGCCGAGGACCAGGGCCCCGTGGATCCCGAGTGCGACTGCCCCACCTGCCGCCGCTACACCCGCGCCTACCTGCGGCACCTCATGGTGGCGCACGAGCCGCTGGCCGCGACCCTCAACACGCTGCATAACCTGGCTTTCTACCTGCGAACCATGGAGAAGGTGCGGGCGCAGATTGCCGCGGCGAAATCGGATGCCGGCACGGCTGCGGCTCCCGCGGCAGGGTGAAAATCCGGAGAAAATCCAAGCCCGCCGCAGCCAATGGCGGGCCTGGGCAAGTAAACGGCTCCTTGACAGGGCCTATCCGGTCAGCGATGCTAAATTGCTAGGCGCCCCCAGGTCATTTCCACGCGAGTTTCAAGCCCCAGCGATCGGGGTGGAAAGGCCGGCAGGCTGCCGGGCAAGTGCAAACGAAGGAAGCAGCCTATGCTGTTCAAAGCCTCCGGCAAAGGTGACCCGCCTGGCCTCCGGGGCCTTCCCTCCGAAACACCCCGAGTTTCCCATGGTCCGGGCCCGGAATCCGGGTGCGGCCAAAAAAGGATTGTGTGTTGACACCGACTCTCTTGCTGGCTGCCGCGCTTCCTCCCGGCGTCCTACAGTTCCTGCCCTTCGTTCTGATCATCGTGGTCTTTTATTTCCTGCTTATCCGCCCGAACCAGAAGCGGCAGCAGACGTGGCAGCAGATGCTCGGCAATCTGAAGTCGGGTGACCGCGTGACGACCAACGGCGGCATTCGCGGAACGATCCTTTCGATTAAGGATGACGCGATTACCCTGCGGGTCGCACCGGACAATATCAAGATCGAAGTGGTGAAGAGCGCAATCGCCTCGGTGACCACCGACGAGGCGGCGAAGTAGCTGCCGCTTGTCTTCTCCTCACCACCTCTGCTGTGCCCCAGCTCTACCCAGCTCCATGCGTAGGAAGTTGATTCGAGTCCATGCGTAAGAATCTGACCACTAAAGTCGTTGTCATCATCGCCGTCCTGCTGTTCTTCATCGGCGGCATCATCGGCGTGCCGAAGGGCCTCAGCAGCTCTGCCCTGAAAGACGCTCTCCTGCAGCGGATCAACCTCGGTCTCGATCTGCGGGGCGGTACGCACCTGATCCTGCAGGTCATGGTGGATGAGGCCGTCGGCATCACCCGCGACAGCGACGCCTCGCACATCCAGACCGACCTCCAGCAGGCCGGCATCACGGTGGGCTCGGTTACGCCGGACACCTCGCGGACCGACGTCATCAATATTGCGGGTATCCCGGCCGACAAGAGCAGCGATGTGCGCAGCACCATCGACGCCAAGTACGGCACCGCGTATGACATCGCCTCCGGCGCGAACAATACGCTCACGCTGACCATGAAGCCCTCCGAGGTCGACGCGCTGAAGAAGGCCGCGATGGATCAGTCGATCCAGGTCATCACCCAGCGCGTGAACGAGCTCGGCACCAGCGAGCCGGTCATCCAGGAATACAACCTGGGCAGCAACCAGATCCTCGTCGAGCTGCCGGGTGTCGACGATCTCGGCCGGGTCAAGGACGTGATCCAGTCCACCGCGCGCCTCGAGATCCACGCCGTCGACGGCGGTCCCTACACCAGCGAGCAGGATGCTCTTCAGCAGCTGGGCGGCACGGTGCCGGTCGACGAGCTGCTGCTGCCGACCAAGCCGGGCGCCTCGTCGTCGGGCAACGTCGAATGGTATGAGCTGAAGCGCGTAGCCGAGGTGGGCGGCACCGACATCCGCAGCGCGCGTGTCAGCCAGAACCCGAACACCAACATGCCCGAGGTCGATTTCTTCCTGACCACGGCGGCAGGCGATCACTTCGCGGACTTCACCGGCGCGAACAAGGGCAAATACCTCGCCATCACCATGGACGGCAAGATCCAGGAAGCGGCGACGATCCACGACCAGATCCGCGACCAGGGCAACATCAGCGGCGGCAATATGACCACCGACTCGGCGAACGATCTGGCCATGCTGCTGAACACCGGCTCGCTGCCCGCTTCGCTGCACTACCTGCAGGAGAGCACGGTCGGTCCCTCGCTCGGTGCTGACTCCATCCACCAGGGTGTAATGGCCTCGCTCGTGGGCATGATCGCGGTCATGCTCTTCATGCTCATCTACTACCGTGGCGCGGGCATCAACGCCGATCTGGCTCTCTTCCTGAACCTGGTCATCCTGCTCGGCTTCATGGGTTACACGCACTCGGTGCTCACGCTGCCCGGCATCGCCGGCGTCATCCTGACCATCGGTATGGGCGTCGACTCGAACGTGCTGATCTTCGAGCGTATCCGCGAAGAAATGCGCGCGGGCAAGAGCCCGTCTGCGTCCGTCGAGCAGGGCTTTGCGCATGCGTGGACGACGATCCTCGATACGCACGTGACGACCATCGTTTCGGCGATCATCCTGTTTATCTTCGGTACCGGTCCGGTGCGCGGCTTCGCCGTCACGCTGTCCTTCGGTCTCTTCGCCAACCTGTTTACGGCGGTCTTCGTTTCGCGCACGATCTTCGACGCGAACCTGAACCGCAAGCAGCGTGGTGGGGCGCTCTCGATCTAGACGATCGAGCCGGGACTGGCCGCCCACGCGATTGCGCTGCAGGCGGCCAGATGGGATCTGCAAGACCGGCAGGCTGAGAAGCCTGCCGGGGAAAAGTTAGAAATGCCCGGGGCCGTTGCCCCTGAGGGATGCTTTCGTGGAACTGTTTCGTGAAGTGAAGATCGACTGGCTGGGGAAGAAGTGGTTCTTCCTCGGGTTCTCACTCATTTTCAGCGTCGCCGGCGTGCTGTCGATGCTCTTCTGGCATCACCTCCCGCTCGATGTCGACTTCAAGGGCGGCACGGTCGTTCGCGTGAAGTTCGACCAGGCGCCGGATCTTGAGAAGATTCGCGCCGCCGCGGACAAGGCCGGCCTCAAGGATGTGCGCACCCAGGACTACGGTCCCGCCACAGGCCATGAAGTGCTGATCACGCTGGCCGAGTCGCAGACCAGCGAGTCCGCTCTCGACCGTGGTCGCGAGGCGATTGTTGCTACGTTAACCAACAATTATTCGGCGACCGGCCCTTCGAATCAGGGCAAGCTCGATCTCGACAATGCCGGCAAGAGCGCACTGACGCCGTGGCTCGTCGAGCATGATGCCGAGCACCTCGGCAACAACGAGGCGGCAACGGCTCATTACACCGAGCAGGCGAACGCGATCCTGAACTTCCGTGACAACCAGAACGGCGGCCTGTTGCCTTCGGTCGACAGCCTCTCAAGCGTGGCCACGCCGGCCGTCGTGAATGACCTCAAGCAGAGTTCGTTCCTCTCCGGCTTCGCCGTGCGCAACGTGGAGATCGTCGGACCGCAGGTGGGCGCGCAGCTGCGCAAGCAGGCCCTGCTGGCGACGCTCTATTCGCTGGCTGGCATGCTCGTCTATCTCTGGTTCCGCTTCGAGCTGATCTACGGCGTAGCCGCCGTGGTCGCGGTCTTCCATGACACGCTGATCACCGTCGGCGCCTTCTCGCTCAAGAACCAGGAGATCTCGCTCACCGTCATCGCCGCGATCCTCACGCTCATCGGTTACTCGATGAACGACACCATCGTGGTCTTCGATCGTATCCGCGAGAACCTGCGCCTCAGCCGCCGTGAACCGCTGGCGGACGTGGTGAACCGCAGCATCAACCAGACGCTGAGCAGAACCGTGCTGACGTCCGGCCTCACCTTCCTCACCGTGCTGTCGCTGTACGTGTTCGGTGGTGAAGTGCTGCGTGGCTTCTCCTTCGCCCTGGTGATCGGCATCCTCATCGGCACCTACTCCTCGATCGCTGTGGCGGCGCCGATGCTGGTGGCCTATCAGGAATGGCGCGCGAAGCGTGGCAAGGCTGCCGTGCTTCCTGCATCCAAGAAAGCACGCGCATAGCAAAGAAAAGCCCGCGCCCCGGCGCGGGTTTTCAGTCGTATGGTTGCTGTGTTATAGATTCAAGACCCGCCTTTTTCACCCGGAAATTTAGATTCAATTTTTTGGGAACAAAACTGTACCGGGTTGGTGTCTATAGGTGGTAACAAGATTCGCACGATCGAGGTAGGCCATGTTTCAAGACGCTCTCATGGAGTCGGGTGGCAAGATCAAGACGAAAAGCAAGTACTTCATCTTTGTTGGAGTGCTGCTCAACGGTTCGATCCTCGCTGCTCTGATCCTGGTTCCGCTGATTTACCCCGAGGCTCTTCCGAAGGCGGCCATGAGCACGCTGCTGGTCGCGCCACCTCCGCCACCGCCGCCGCCACCACCACCGCCGCCGGCTCCGGTGCACCAGGTCAAGGTCGTGCCGACGCTGAATGCGATGGCCGCGCCCCGGACCATTCCTAAAGAAATCAAGATGGTGCATGAAGATGCGCCACCGCCGTCTGACGCTGGCGTGGCCGGCATGGACGGTATGGCTGGCGGCAGCGCCGGCGGCGTAATGGGCGGCATCCTGGGCGGCATCGGCTCGGGTCCTGCTCCGGTCGTCAAGGCTGCTGCTCCCAAGAAGATCGCTGTGTCGGCCGGTGTGGTTGCCGGTAACAAGCTCAGCGGCGATCAGCCCCAGTATCCGGCCATTGCCAAGGCTGCACGCATCCAAGGTACGGTTGTTCTGCAGGCGACGATCTCCAAGACCGGTTCGATCGAAGGTCTGAGAGTCATCAGCGGTCCTCCGATGCTCCAGTCTGCGGCGCTCTCGGCCGTGAAAACCTGGCGTTACAAGCCCTACCTCCTCAACGGCGAGGCGGTGGAGGTGGAAACCCAGGTCAACGTGATCTTTACCCTCGGTGGTTGATTTTCGGAGTACGCCGATCCGGGACTACCGGGGAAAGCAATCCGCAGCCGCTTAACTTGTGAACTTGTGATTCCAGAAGTTACTCCCTAGGAGGAAAGATTCAGTGATTCTCGCTCATCTCAATCAGCTTGCGTTTCATCCGGCCGCGCTGGGCTTCTTTCAGGATCAGCAGACGTCCGTAGGTTTCAGCCCCGTTGACCTGTGGAACAACATGGGCTGGCTGGCCCGTGGCGTTGTGTTGGTGCTCTTCATCATGTCGATCTGGTCGCTGGCCGTGATCATCGACCGCTACCTCTACTTCGCGGCAGCCCGCAAGCAGTCGCGTGAGTTCGCTCCTCGCGTTGCCGGCGCCCTCAAGGAAGGCAAGCTGGACGAAGCGGTGAAGGTTGCCGATCGCAACAAGAAGTCGCACCTGGCGGAAGTTGTCACCGCCGGTCTGCAGGAGTTCCGCAACTACGGCGGCGGCGGCACCGTGACCGCTGAGCAGATCGAGTCGTCCAAGCGCGCCCTCGAGCGTGCCGAGGCGATCGTTCATGCCAAGCTGAAGCGCGGTCTCGGCGGCCTGGCCACCATCGGTTCGACGGCTCCCTTCGTCGGTCTGTTCGGTACGGTTGCCGGTATCCTTAAGGCCTTCCAGGAAATCGCCACCCAGAAGACCCCCGGTATCGGTGCGGTCGCCGGCGGTATCTCGGAAGCCCTGGTCACCACCGCCTTCGGTCTGCTGGTCGCTATCCCGGCCGTTATGACCTTCAACTACTTCACCAACAAGGTCGAAGCTTTCGACGTCGAGATGGACAACTCGTCGAGCGAACTGATCGACTACTTCATCAAGCAGAGCGGCCGCCGCTAATTCGCTCTGCCCTGACGAAACAGGGAAGTAACGGGAATCACACGTTGGCAGCGGAGTTCCGCTCCGCTGCCAACGCCCAAAATTTCACCTGGGTCGGCGCGAGGGGTGCTGCGCGAACGGGCAGCCCGGGTGGTTCTTGAACCCGTTGGCAGCCAGCCGTTGTATCCGTTCACGGACGACAGAAGACCAGGGGAGTTAAGCATGGCACTAGTTAAGAGAGACGAAGGCAAGAAGGTAAACTCCAACATCAACGTCACCCCCATGGTGGACGTCATGCTGGTGCTGCTGATCATCTTCATGGTCATCACGCCCATGCTGAACAACAAGGTCAACGTCACACTGGCACGAAGCAAGAACGCGATCGCCATGGATGACGCCAGCAAGGAAGACGCCGTTACCGTTGCGGTCACCCGCGACAGCAGAATTTATCTGAACAAGGACCAGGTCACGCTGGCCGATCTCGGCCCCAAAGTGACGGACCTGCTTCAGAACAAGACATCCAAGATGGTGTACTTCCGTGCCGACGCCCGCTCCCATTACGGCAGCGTGGAAGATGCCGTCGATGCGGTTCGCACCTCGGGTGTGGACGAAATCGGACTGCTCACCGAGCAGCAGGCGCCAGCAACCGCGCCTCCGTCGGGCGGCCAGTAGTCCAGGCGCAAGCAGCAAAGGCTTTCACAGCACAGATCTTTTTGAAGAGATGAGGAACTGACCTATGGCAATGGGAACTGGCGGCGGCAGCGGCCTTAATTCCGACATCAACGTAACGCCGATGATCGACGTGCTGCTGGTGCTGCTGATCATCTTCATGGTCATCGTGCCGGTCACTCCGCACGGCCTGGATGCGCTGGTTCCCCAGCCTCCGAAGACGCCGCAGCAGCAGGACAACGACACCGCTATCGTTGTGCAGATCAATGGCGCAGCCGGCGGCGTGCCCACCTATAAGATCAACCAGGACGACGTGCAGAAGGAGCAGATCCAGAGCAAGCTGGATGCGATCTTCGCGACGCGCGCGACCAAGGTCATGTTCGTCAAGGGCGATCCGAATCTCAACTTCGAGTCGGTAGCTGAAGTTGTCGACATCGCCCATGCCGCAGGCATCGACCACGTCGGTCTTCTCACTCCCAAGATTGAAGCGGGCCAGTAGGCCCGCTTTTCCCGCATCGGGCGCCCGCCTTCTACCCCAGGGAGTGCGCTGCCGTCCGCAACGTCCCTGTTTGTCCCTGAGGCTTGCCTAAAGGCGCAAACGAATTACAATCAGCAGCGCGGGGAGTTTCTCCCATTCGCGACCTTGAAGCATCCCAATTGTCAGGGCCCGCCTGGCGATTCGAAGGAGACGAGATACAGAATGAATCGAATTGCACGTTTTCCGGTGATGACCGCCGCGACGCTTTCGTTGCTGGTCTTGATGACCGGGTGCCAGCGCCTCAAGGCCCGCGATCAGCTGAATAAGGGAGTCCAGGCGTACAAGAGCGCGAAGTACGAAGAGGCCATCAATCACTTCCAGGAAGCGGTCAACGATGACCCGACCCTGCCCATGGCCCGCGCTTACCTGGCTACCGCTTACGCACAGCAGGTTGTTCCCGATCTCACGACCGCGGACAATCTCAAGAACGCTCAGCTCGCCATCCAGAACTACCAGGAAGTGCTCTCGCAGGATCCCAAGGACGTCAACAGCCTGAAGGGTATTGCCAGCATTTACTACAACACCGACAAGTATCAGGAAGCCAAGGAATGGCAGAAGAAGGTGCTCGAAGTGGACCCGCAGGATGCAGAGGCGGCGTACACCATCGGCTCCATCGACTGGCGCCTCGCCTACCGCAATGCCGTCCAGGCTCTCAAGAACGCGGGACTGCAGGACGATGGTCAGGGCAACGTCAAGTTCCCCAAGAAGGCCTGCCAGGATCTCGTCGCGCAGAACGGCCCGCTCGTGAGCGAAGGCCTCGAATTTCTGCACAAGGCTGTCGAGATTCGTCCTTCCTATGACGATGCGATGGCTTACCTGCAGCTGACCTATCGCCGCAAGGCCGATCTCGAGTGTGGCAACGGCCCTGCCCTCAAGGACGACATGGCTCAGGTCGATCAGTGGCGCGAAAAGGCCATGGCGACCCGCAAGGCCAACGAAGAAAAGAAGGACCAGCAGACCCAGGGCATCACCATGCAGTAAGGCCTGCCCGGCCTGCCGGACAAATGGACTGGCACACAAAAGCCCTCGCTTCTGCGGGGGCTTTTCTTTTCTCGCGCGCCTGGGCCGATTACTTTACATCGCAAGCAATTTCCCCCGGCGCTATCCACATAGGCCGATCTCTGTTTCCGAGATGCTCAGAGAAAGTCTGTCATTCCGACCGTAGCGAGACGGCTTCATTGCCTCGCGCAGTGGAGGAACTTGCGGTTTTGCTTGCAAGTCGAGGACTTTTGGATGTGAGCAATCTCACTGCGGGTTCTTCGCTCGTTCCATGCAGCCGCTTTGGTCGGAAGGGCATATTCGTGGCAGGGAGAAGCTGCCGTAAATAAGATCTGTCGATGCCCAGGTTAAGGTGCCGGTACAGGGTCGACCGTCTCGCGAGTGCCCGTGCGCCAGCTCGCATAGGCCGCGTCCAGGATGCGCTGGTTGTGCAGGCTATCCGTTCCGGGAGCGCGATAGCGCTCCTTGCCTTCGATCCAGGCCGAGAAGCCATCCAGCATGCGGCTATAGGCGTCAGCGTTCGAGATGGTCACGGATTCCACCGTCTCGCCGCCGCGCCGCAGAACCAGCTCCACGGGATGGTCCACAGTCAGGCCATCCTCGCAGACGATCACGCCGTTCTCGCCGGTAATCTCTACCAGGCTGCGATAGGCCGCCCGCGTCGTGACCGTAACCGTGCCGATCGCGCTCGAAGCGAAAGCCAGTCCAATGTTGGCGTAAGACTCCACGTGACCCGACTCTGCATCCCCATGGGCGAGCGTCGAGACTGCCGTGACCTCATCGTCGAGCACGAAGCGCAGCGCATCGATGCAATGCACGCCCACGTCGCCGATAGGTCCGCCGCAGGCCAGCGAGGGGTCGTAGATCCATTGCCGCGGGCTGTGGTTGGTGTCGTAGGCAAACTGCGCGTGCGCAAGCCTCGGCTGCCCGATGCGGCCCTCGGCAATCCACTGCCGCATACGTTCCACGCTGGGGTTGTAGCGGAAGTTCTGCGCTACTCCAAAAGGCAGCCCCGCCCCATGCGCGGCCGAGAGCATCAGGGCCACCTCGTTAGCATTCATCGCAAGCGGCTTCTCGCACAGCACCGGCTTGCCCGCGGCCAGCGCGGTCAATACGTGCGGCAGGTGCAGCGCATCGGGGGACGCGACGAAGACGGCATCGATCTCCGGAGAAGCACAGAGCGCCTCCGGTGTATCGAAAACCAGCGGGACCGCATACTCGCGCGCATTGTCTGCGGCCTTTGCGGGATCGCGCCGCCACAGGCCGGCGAGCTGCGAGTGATTCGATTCACGAAAGCCCTTGAGCAGGCGGCGGACTGCATGATGGCCGAAGCCGAGAATGCCGTAGCGGATCATAACGCCCCATCATAACCGCCGTGCGAGTATGCACGCGCTGCGCTGCTGTCCGCCCAAAACAAAAACGCCGCCCGAAGGCGGCGTTTGTTAGAAGTGCGTGAAAAGAACTACTGCGCGCCGTTCTTGAAGATCTCTTCGGCGAGGTAGTTCTCCACGCGGGACTGGTCGCGCAGCATCTCGATGTAGGCGTTCTTGAGCAGCTGCGAGCGGGCATCGCGCAGCTGGGTGCGGATGGTCTGCTGCACGCGCGGATCGTTCAGTTCACGCTGGCCTGCCGCCTGCTTGTCGATCAGCTTGTAAATCGCGTAGCCAACTGCCTTCTTGCCCGCCGGGGTGTTCTCGTAGAGGGGCAGAATGTCAGTGACCTGGCCGGGCTTGATCTTGGCCACAGCGTTGTAGACGTCCGCATCTGAGTGAAGCTGCGACTCGGAGATGAAGCCCATGTCGCCGCCGCTCTGCGCATTGTCCGGACGCTCGGAGAAGTTCGCCGCGAGCATGCCGAAGTCCTCGCCGCTCTCGATGCGATTGTGCAGCGTTTCGATCTTCTTCTTGGCCTCGGCATCGTTGCTGGCCTTGCTGTTCTGCAGGTTGCCGGCCTGCTGGCTGGGCGCGGGCAGCCCTGTCACCACGATCTGCGCCAGGTGGTACTGCGGCTCGATCAGGTTGAACTCCGACTTGTTCGCGTTGTAGTAGCTCGCGATGTCCGAGTCGGTGACGTTGATCTTGGAGTTGATCTCCTTGTTGAAGAGCTTCTCCTCGGTCTTGCCGCGGCGGATCTCGCGCTTCAGGTCATCGAGCGTCAGGTGCTTCTGCGCCAGGCGCTTGTCGAACTCTTCCTGCGTGAAGGGCGCCTTAATCTCGTTGATCTTGCTCTGCACCTCTTCATCGGTCGCCGTCAGGTTCAGCTTCGCGGCGCGCTGCATCAGGATCTCTTCGTCGATCAGGTCGCGCACCACGTTCAGGCGGATGATGTTCGCCTGCTCCTGCGAGGGGTGCTGGTTCGACTGGCCGAGTGTGTCCTGGTAGCGGGTCTCGACGTCGGCCTTCATGATCGGCTTGCCGTTCACGGTGGCGAGCACGTCCGGGCCATGGCTGCGCTGGCAGCCGGCCAGCGCGCAGAGCGCGGCCAGCGTGGCAACAGAGGCGGCCTTGGCGGAAAGCTGGCTCAGGGACGAGAACGAGAGGGTGGTACGACGGGCGTCAGACTTGCGGGCTTCGAATTTCCAGGCTTCGAATTTCAAGGACAAACGGTTTTCTCCTTAAACGCGTTCCGGTGCGGACAGGCACTCCGCCTGGGTCACATGCGGCGAGGAACGCGGGAAAGCGGCTTCCTCAGGATATATGAAAGCCGCTTCTACAGGTTCTAACGCGTGCCAGCTGCGCCCGGTTTTGCAGAGGTGGTGGCCGGGGCGGCCGCGGGGGCTGCGGGTTTGGGAGTCGGCGGAGGTGTAACACCTTCCGAGACCAGCGCGCGATCGATGATCGTCCACAGCGTCGAGGTGTCGAGCGCACCCTGCATCTCCTCGCCGTTTACGAACAGCGTCGGAGTCTGCTCGATGCCCAGGCTCTCGCCCTGTTTCAGCTCGGCGCGGATCGCGGTCTCGTCCTGGGCCTTCACGCAGGCGCTCAGCTTTGTCGGCTCCAGGCCGTCCTTCGCGCCTTCCTCGATCGCTAGCTTGTCCAGCAGCGCCTTCGACTTGTCTACGTTGCGGTCCGGGCCGGTGATGTCCTGCCCATGGACGTGCAGGTAGTCCACGTAGTCCCAGTAGGCTTTGTCGTTCTGCGCAGACAGGCAATTGGCGTCGACCGAGGCGTGCATTGCCCAGGGGTGAATCTCCTCGAGCGGCAGGTCGCGGTAAACGATCTTGATCAGGCCCTTATAGTGGTCGAGCGTCTCCGGAAAGAGCTCCGCGTGCAGGCGGGCGCAGTAGGGGCACTCGAGGTCGTCATAGTTAACCAGCACCACCTTGGCATCCGGGTTGCCGCGCATCGGGCGGCCAGCATACGGAACGAGATCGGCAGGATTCTTCGAGATATCCCACTCGGAGAGCCGGGCCAGCGTGTTGCCGTCCTTCGAAATCAGGAAGTTCAGGCTCTGGGTGTGGTCCGGATGGCCGGGCAGCGAGAAGGTGACCTTGACCGTGTCGTAGCCGGGCATCGTGCTGGCCTCGCGGCCTCCGACCGAGATCTGGTACTCGGTGGGCACGTTCAGCTTGGTGCGGGCAAGGACTTCGATCTTGCGGGCTGTCAGCGAGTCGATGGGAGCTGGGGTCGTTTGCGCCCGGCAGCCGGCCACGGAAAGGGCCATGAGACAAAAGAGGAAGAGTCGATTGCGATACAAACCTGCCACCTTTCGGATGGCTCGATTATCTCATCCGGACCTGACGCGGGCGGGCGCCGGCAAAGGATCGGGCGGCATTCTGCGGCTGGGAACGTGCGGGAAGCGATCAGGCTGAAGCGCTCCAACCAACAACAAGTTATAGATGCCCATAAGTCAAGAGATAATTTACTGGAACCCTCACTCCTTTGTTGTCGAACGTCGAAACTGGGCTTACTCTCGTAGCTATGCAGTGAGCGCAGTTGCAGAGAAAGTGAGCAGCCTCATGCTTAAAACCGCCTGTTCCCTGCATGAAGTCCCAAAATGGGAACAAGCGGCTGCATTCGGCGTAAGCAGCATCGAAGGTAATTCCGTCACATATGACACGGCGTTTGTGGGATTGCCATTCTCCGGCCCCTGGTCATTCCGGGCGTAAGCCGCCGGCGCCGTCAGCGTGCCGGAGATATCCTGCACAGCGCACGTGTGCAACAAGTTGTCTCGCTCGTGCGCCAGGTGTCATTTCTTTTACCGCCTGAGAAGGACGCTTTCTCCCGCGGTTTCCTGGTCATTGCTTTGCTGCCTATTTCGAGGGTGTTTTCGATACCTGTTGTGCACGGGTGTCGGCATTCGCTGTTCCAGCATGTTTGTCCAGGAGATGTCGGTGGTGAATTTCCAGCAAAGCCTCTCCCGTCAGCGGGCATGCACGCAATGCCTGTGCAGCTTCGGGCGTCGGACACTTCTTCTCTTGGGAAGCTGCCTGAAAGCTACGCTCCGCGGCGGCGACATGCCAGCTCGCGCGCTTTTTCGCCATGCCGTTCCCCCAGACTTCGTTCCGTATTTGCTCCCTACCCTCTCGAGCGTGTTCGGAGAGACGCCCGGGCGTAAGTCAGCCCGTTTTCGGCCAGGGTCTTTTCCATGGCCGCCGCCTGTCTGGAACGATGCCCGTCCATAACTTCACTCTCATAGATAACTGCAACTTACTTAAAAGGAGATTTCCCATGAACAAGACCGTCCGCAATGTACTTCTCGCCGCTTCCATCCTTACCGCCTTCGCCGCCAACTCGTATGCCGGTCTGTCTACAGCACCTCCTCCAACCCCGACTGGCATCGCCGGCAAGTAGTTCTAAGCCCGCACGTAGGGAAAACGACAACCACTCCATCGACTTACAAGGAGAAACACCATGAACAAGACCGTCCGTAACGTACTTCTCGCCGCCTCTCTTCTCGCCGCCTTCGCCGCCAACTCGTATGCCGGCCTTTGCACCGCACCTCCTCCGACACCAACTGGCCTTGCCGGCAGCAAGTAGCCCGAAGTCCTTATCAAGACAACAGAAATATTTCCATCAACTTACAAGGAGACACACCATGAACAAGACCGTCCGTAACGTACTTCTCGCCGCCTCTCTTCTCGCCGCCTTCGCCGCCAACTCGTATGCCGGCCTTTGCACCGCACCTCCTCCGACACCAACTGGCCTTGCCGGCAGCAAGTAGCCCGAAGTCCTTATCAAGACAACAGAAATATTTCCATCAACTTACAAGGAGACACACCATGAACAAGACCGTCCGTAACATACTTCTCGCCGCCTCTCTGCTTGCTGCTTTCGCTGCCAACTCCTATGCCGGTCTGGCGACGCTGCCTCCGCCGACCCCGACTGGGCTCGCCGGCAGCAAATAGGGCGGAATCATAGAAGATTCTGTCCGCGCAGGCCCATCCATTGGTAAAGTCTTTAGCTGATGGGCTTCAGCGGGACACAGACTGTGGTTTGGGCGGTGGGTTTCGCCGCCCTTTCGGTCCTTTTCGGCGTAATGCTAGTCCGCCGGAGGGCTAAAGACTTCCCGTTTTTTACTGCGTTGGTGGGCTTTGATGCTCTCCAGAGCGTAGTGCTGCCGCTCTTTTCCACGAAACTGCGGATCTACTATGGGCTCTATTGGGCCGGCCAGATCGTCGACCTCCTCCTCCAGCTTGCAGTGGTTGTGGAGATCGCCCGCCATGTTTTCAAGCCTTTCGGCCGCTGGGCGGCCGGAGCCAGGCGCTTCTGGATTGCAGCCAGCTCCCTCTGCCTGGTGCTGGCGTTAGGGCTCGCCTTTCTGGCGCAGCCACAGGGGACCAATTCCGGATGGTCCTGGGTGCTGCGCGGCGACCTTTTCGCCATCATGCTTACCTGCATGGTCTCGGTTGTGGTGCTGATCACGGCGCGACGCTACGGCCTCAGCTGGCGCAATCATGTTATGGGGCTGGCTCAGGGATGGACATTCTGGGCCTTTATTACCTTTGCGGTAGAGACTTGCCAGAGTTACTGGGGTTATAGCTCTATCTACTTCCTGCTTTTCCTGATTAGTGCCTTTGCCGGGGTACTTGCCCAGGGTTACTGGATGATAGTTTTTTGGAGAAATGAGCCAGTTCGCGAAATAACTCCCGAAATGCATCAAATTCTTGTTGAACGCCAGCGCGAGCTTGACTACTATGTGGCCAAGTTAGTTCATCCGCACACGCGCCGATCCTAATGAACCTGCCCTTTCTCATTGCCGCTGGGACTACTCTCGCTGCCACTGGCGCAGCGCTGGTGTGGTCGCTGTACGTCCCGGGCGGCTTGAACAAAAAAGAATGGGATGAGCTGGTTGCCATGCTCGAGCCGATGCACGCCGGTGGCCTCGAACTGGTCGCCCGCGACCACATCGAGCCGCAGCAGAATCAGATTTATCTTGAGCCGGACGAAATGTGGGGTCTGCTCGGCGGTTCGGAGGGGCTGCGCCGGATGAAGGCGAATGCCGAAATCATGGTAGCCCTGGCCGGTTACGCCAGCCGGTGGAACATGGTCGAGGCAGCGATCGTCGCGGAGCGCATGCGCCAGGATGCCCTCCTCCTGCGCCGCGCCATGCATCGCATTCGGATGGACGCCATCCTCCATCGCCGGCCGATTCGCCTGCCCTTCTATCTGCAGCAGGCTGCCTCGTCGTACTACCTCATGCAGCGGCGTCTCCTCTGCCTTTACGAGGTTACGCACGCGGGCCTTCGCCCGCAGCTGGTTGCAGCGCTCTAACTCATTCAAAATAATCAGGGTATATAAAAGGCGGGACCTCTTCAGGTCCCGCCTTTTTACTTTGCTCGATCCACGAACCGAGGTGCCGGCTTTAGAAGACACGTTCAGCCCACGAGAGGCTGCCGGCTGTGCCCACGTTCGCCAGCGTGAAGTTGTAGAGGTAGGTGGTGTGTTCGGGCACCGTGCCCAGCGAGTAGCGCCTCACCTCGAAGCTCAGCCCGCAGCAGTCCCAGTTGTAGCTGGCCTGGATGCCGCCGTACTGTAGCCGATCGAGGGTGAAGTCGTAGCCGGTGTTCATGCCCAGGCTCAGGCCTGGCCGGATGGGGCTGCCGTAGACCGCAGTAAGACGCAGCTGGTTGAAGTCGACCTCCTGGTTGCTCGAGGTCGTACTGGTGAGGGTCGTGGTGCCGGAGGCCGTCTTCGATTCCTCGGGTGCGCTGGCGCCCGCCAGCGTATGCAGGTGCGCGTCGGCCAGGGTGAAAGAGAAATCTCCCTGCTTGTATGTTCCGAAGAGATTGCTCGAATCCAGCCGCCCGGCCTTGGTGTCGTAATCCATGTCCCATTCGACATTGGTCGTCGAGGTCGTCTGCATGCGCAGGCGGGAGATGATCGGCGAATAATCGCGGGGGTGCGACAGGAAGGCGACGCCGGTCAGGTCGAGTGTCGATTCCAGCACATTGCGGGTGCGGTCGGTCACGGCTTTGCCGAAATCGTCGTTGAAGTAGAGCTTCTGGCCGATTTCCCAGTTCAGCCACGCGTTGGTGGTGCTGTTGCACATCGTATCCGGACCCAGGGCCTCGTCGCCCTTGCAGGGCTTGGGCTTCAGCGGCCGCAGATAGATGCGCTGGTGCAGGAAGTAGCCGAGTTCGTTGGTGTCGCTGGCGACGTCCGTCGGGTCGAAGCGCAGGATGGAATTGAAATTATCGATGCCGCCCACGTAGCGATATTCAACCTCTGGCTCGATCGTGTGGCGTATATCCGCGCCAAAGACCTTGGCCAGCAGCGGTGACGAGAAATCGCGCTGAAGTGCAGGGGCGCGCAGGTCGACATCCGCCTCAAAGTCCTTGCGATTTACGGAAGAGTCGCGCTCGGTCGGCAGCACGCCGACAGGAGCGGGATTCTGGCTGCTTCCGTAGAAGGTGTCGCGCACACCAATGGCAGGCCGCAGGCTCCAGCCGGAGAAGTGCAGCGGCATGGCCAGGTGCGGCTCGAGATCGAGGCGCGGGATGAAGTGTGTGGTTTGGAATCCGGGCTCAGAGCGGGAGAGTCCGGTGCCGCTGGAGCTGACGCCCCACATCAGCGGAGTGCCGGGCAGGTACTGGTCGACGCCGTCAAACGCCAGGGTCGGCGCGTGAATGATCTTGATCTCTTCCTCGCCCGAAGTCGTGGACGAGCTGCTCTCGTAGCTTTCGTAGCGATTGAAAGCGACGCTCTCGGCCAGGCCGTTGTGAGAGTGCGCGAAGAAGGCCTGCGATTTGACCTCGGAGTTGATAGCGACAACGTAGTTGTCTTCGAACTCCTGGCGATAGACGTACGAACTCAGGTACTCGAGGTCGGCAACGGCGCGGGTCTCGGAATCGAAGTCGCGCCGTCCGTCGAAGAGCATGTCCACGCCACCCTGGTTCTCGGTGCCTGGCAGGCGATCGAGCAGGCTGACAAAGCGGAAGGTGGCAAAGTCGTAGTCGCGCCCGCGATAGCGGAAGAGGGCACGCGGGGCGAAGCCGCGCTTCGAGTAATATTGCGAGCCTACGGTAAGGTCGGCGCTGCGTCCGAGCACCTGGTAGTAGTCCTCGCCGAGGATCAGGCCCTTCGTGGTGTCGCTGCCGAAGGAGGGGATCACAAAGCCGCTCTGCCGGGAGTCGCTATCGATGGGGTGGGTCACGTACGGCAGGTAGAACAACGGCACGCGGTGCACCATTGGCAGGCCATCAAGCTCGAACCAGCTGTTCGCGCCCTTGGCGACATTGTTGTTCAGGAGAAAATCGTGCGCGATGAGCCGCCAGTCCGGGTTGGGCAGGCGGCAGGAGGTCATCGAGCCGTCGATGACATGGTACTGGCGCTCGCCGGTCTCGATCAGCTCCTTGCCGGTAACCGCGAACGGGCTTGAGGACTGGAGCAGGATCTTGGCCTGCTGGACCTCGCCGGCGCCGGAGACGAACTTGGTGACCGTCTTGGCCTGGGAGTCGTCCGGATTGTGTCCGAGTCCCAGCGTGCCCGTCACGTCGTAAAAGTGGCCGGTGTGCGCGTCCGGATTCACCGTGCCGTGGTCGGCCATCAGGTGTGCGCTGTCCGGGCCGCCATCCACGTGCAGGTGGCCGGTGCCCACGACCTCGCCGCTGTCCTGGTTGTAGGTCGCGCGGTCGGCGGAGATCACGTAGTCCTTGTAATGGATCACGACATGGCCGATCAGCGTATAAACGCCGCCGCTGTCCGTTTTCACATAGGTTTGCGAGTCGGCCTGAATGCGCACCGGCGTGCCCTGCGGGGGCGCGGGAACGACGTGAGCCTCGGGAATCTGGCTCTCGACGCTGGCGTCTTCCGGGAGATCTGTCGAGCCTGAAATGGCCGTCGCGGGCGTGGAAGCAGACAGTGGAGTGAGCGCCGCCCCGGGGAGGGGAAACTGCTTCGTCAACGCCTGCGACCAAAGCTGCGAGTGACACAGCAGGAGCAGCATGGTACACAAAAAAGTGCGGACTCTCATCGCGAGGGGCTTCTCAAGAATAGCAAAGGCTGTGTTTGGGGAGATCGTCGGGAAGAAGGTTCGCCGCTCTGGCTTGAAGTTTCGTTCTCTCGCCGACATTGGGTATACGCCAATGAAACGTACTCGTGTGTCCAGCCTCTTTTCCTCTCTTCATCCACGCACGTTGCTACATACAGCAGACGCGTCCTTGCACGATTTTGTCGCGGAAGTTGCGGCCGGATGCAAAGCGGAAAGAAATGAGGAGGAACGTTGAGCGCTTCCACGAGCCCCATGCAGACTGAGCCCGTGCTGGCATCCGTGCCGGACTGGAAACAGGAAGTCAATGCGCGCGTACGTGCGCACCGCACTCGCCGCGTGAGCGGGGAGGAGAATTCGCAGCAGCCGCTGCCCGGCATGGAGCCGCCCGCGGCCTCGCGTGCCGCACGGGTAGCCGCGCGTGTCGCCGAGCGCTACTCCAAGGCGCCGACCTACAGCGAAATGCTGGCTGCCGAAGCAATC
>NZ_JASGFD010000044.1:0-41936 GCF_047605705.1 Silvibacterium sp.
ATCAATAATCTCCCTCTAGAAGCTAGAAGCTGCTTTATTTCCCTACGGTCGAAGCGCGCGCGATC
This sequence comes from Silvibacterium sp., assembly GCF_047605705.1. Lineage (NCBI taxonomy): Bacteria > Pseudomonadati > Acidobacteriota > Terriglobia > Terriglobales > Acidobacteriaceae > Silvibacterium > Silvibacterium sp. The sequence continues at coordinate 66 of NZ_JASGFD010000044.1, forward strand.
AGTTGCGGCTTCATGCGGATCTCTTTTTCCACCTGCCCGGCTTTTCCTGCGATGACGGCCAGCGCGATCTGTGCGGCGCGTTCGCCCTGCAGCGCGCTCAGCTGGTCGACGGAACTCAGCGGCACATCGAGATAGGGGGCGAGGCGCAGGTTGCCGCAACCGATCACGGCCACATCTTCCGGCACGCGCAGCCCGTGCGCGCGGATCGACGCAATGGCGCCGACAGCGGTGAGGTCGTTGTAGCAGAAGACTGCGTCCGGTCTTTCCGGTAGTTGCAGCAGCTGGTTCATGGCGTCGCGGCCTGTCTGATCGCCCACATCTTCGAGGCGCGCACGCTTGATCGCCAGCTCTTCGCGGAAGGGCAGGCCATGCGCCTCGAGCGCGGCGCGATAACCCGCGAGGCGGTCCGCAGCCGTGCTCATGCCCTCGCCACCGATGTGCGCAATCTGCCTGCGGCCAAGGCTGATGAGGTGCTCGGTTGCGATGCGGCCGGCCTGAAGATCGTCTGTGCCGACAAAGTGTGCATCCAGCTCGGGCAGCAGGCGGTCAAAGAGCAGGAAGGGCCGCTTCGATTCGATCAGGGCGGCAAACCCTTCCGTGCTCGATTGGCAGGATGCGATCAGGAGCGCATCTACGCCGCGTCCCAGCAGCTGATCGATCTCTTCGCGCTCCATCTCCGGATCTTCCTCCGCAGAGGCCAGGATGAGCTGGTAGTTTCGCTGCCGCAGCGCCTTGCTGAGGCCTTTTGCAAATTCGGCGAAGAAGGTGTGTACGAGGTCCGGCACGATGAGGCCGACGGTGAAGCTCTTGCCCGAGGCGAGTCCGCGCGCCAGCATGTTTGGCCGGTAGTTCAGCTCTTCCACGCGCTTGAGCACGCGCTGGCGTGTTTCTTCGCCTACGTCGGGCTTGCCACGCAGCACCTTGGAAACCGTCACCATCGATACTCCAAGGTCTGCCGCAATATCTTTCAGCCGAACTGCCACGATGCTATCCCCAGATCCTTAACAAGATGGAAGTGATTATACGGAGGCCGCATATCGTCTGGCTTTGCCGCAGGGCGTTCTGTGTTCATAACGTCAGTCCGTGCTTCATTCGGTTTCGATCGGTATAAGCCTGCGAACGTGCTACTCGACAGGCGCAGGCCTCCAGCTGCTGCCCCACTTCGAAGGAGTAGCGCCCATCACGAAGTGGAGCGTGCCTCCTGCCTGGATCTGCTCCCAGGTGAGGACGGGGATATCGAGCGGGCGTCCGTTGAGCGTGGCCGATTGGATATAGATGTTCGTCGCTGAGTTATGCTCGGCCTCCACGCGAAAGGTTCTGCCGCTTGCGAGCCGCAGGGACATTGCTGCATAGAGTGGGCTGCCGATCATGTAATCGCCGCTTGCCGGGTTCACCGGATAGAAGCCGAACGCGGTAAAGAGCAGCCAGGAGGACATCTGTCCACAGTCGTCATCGCCATCGAGGCCGCCCTGATCGTAGCCGTATTCCTTTGCTGCGATCTCGCGCACCTTCGCCTGCGTCTTCCATGGCTCGCCGCCGAAGTCGTAGAGATAGCCGTAGTGATGGCTCGGTTCATTGGCGTGAAAATTGTGGCCGCCTTCGAAGTGCGCATCAAGTTTTGCGTCGTAGGCCCTGGCGCCACCCATCAGAGCCAAGATGCCGGCCTGGTCGTGCAGCGGAGACCATGTATAGACCCAGGCATCGCCCTCGGTCCAGCCCGGCCCGCCGCTGTTCGAGTGTGAGTCGCCCATCTCGCCGAGCGGAGCCCATGATCCGTCAGAGAGCTTTCCGTTCATCAGGCCCACAGCAGGGTTGTAGAGGTGGCGATCGTTCAGCGAGCGGTGCAGGAAGAAGTGATAATCGCTTTCCTTGCCGAGGACCTTTGCGACCTGCGCGACGCACCAGTCGTCGTAGCTGTCCTCGAGCGTGCTGGAGGAGGCTTCGGCCGTCTTGTCCGTGGGGATGTAACCGAGCTGCTTGTAGTAGGTGAGGCCGGCCCGGGCTTCATAAGGGGTATGCGGCTCGCGGTCGTACCAGCGCCGCGTGGTATCGCCGTCGGGAGGCGTCATCGCGTCCTTGTAAACGGCCTGCCACGCCACGTCGCGATCGAAGCCGTGAAAGCCCTTACGGATTGCCTCGGCCACCAGTGAGTCGGCGTGTGTGCCGATCATGATGTTCGTGTAGCTCGGGTTCGGCCATTTCGGCATCCAGCCGCCTTCCTTGTAGTCCTGCAGCAGCGCGGTGATCATGCCGTCCACTCGCTCAGGCGCCATCAGCGTGAGCATGCTGTTTTCGGCGCGGAAGGTGTCCCATATGGAGTACGCGGTGTAGCTTTCGCCGTTGTGAATCGTGTCGTCGAAGGCGCTGTAGTAGCGGCCGTATTCGGAGAAGATGCGTGGATAGAGCAGCGCGTGATAGAGCGCGGTGTAAAGCCGAGACTTCTCGCGGTCGCTTGCGCCATCAATCTGCAGGAGACCGAGCTTGTCTTCCCAGGTCTTGTGAAGGCGCGCACGGGCTGCATCGAAGTTCCAGTCCGGAAGTTCGCGGCGGAGGTTCGCTCGCGCCTGGTCGATGCTCAGGAACGAGGTGCCGATGCGGACATCGATCTCCGCGCCCGGAGCGAACTCGGCATAGGCTCCGCGGCTGGTTGCGGCAGAGGCATCGTCGAGCCCATAGGTCTTCGCATCCCGCCATGCCTGACGAAATTCGATGACGAAATAGCCGCGGAAGTTCGGCAGCGCGAAGGGACCGAGGTTGCGATCGACACGATCAGGGTTGTAGCCGGAGATCTCGTGCGTCTTCGCATCGACAGTCACCATGCCTGCGATGCCCGGGCGCGATGCTTCGACGAGAAGCCGCGAAGGCGCGCCTTCAGGAAATCTGAAGCGCATCTGCGCGCAGCGTTCCGTCGCCGTCATCTCGGATTGGATCGTGCCGTTCTTCGATTGCAGCGTGACGGTGTAGTCATCGGGGTGCGCGGATTCCGATGTGTGCTGATAGGGCAGGGCTCGAGCTTCGGGCGATGTCGCGAGCGGCCCGGACTCGGGCATCACGGTGAGATAGCCATAGTCACCCATCCAGATAGCAGGCTGATGCGTGCCCATGAAGCCGGAGATCGTTGCATCGTCGTAGTTGTAGGAGACGACGCCGAGCTTGTTCTGCCGTGTCTGCGGCGTCCAGTTCGTCATGCCGAAAGGCGCGGTGACGAATGGCATGGTGCCGCCGTACCCGATCGCGCTGTGCTGCGTGCCGAGCAGCGGATTTACGTAGGAGACGGCATCATGACCGCCGCTTTGCGCGGCGGCAAAGGGCAGCAGAGAAGTGGCAAGCGTGATGAGCAGAGGGGCGCAGCGCAGTCGCATTGGCATCGCGCCAAAGTATAAAGACTGCGCCACGGCAATGACAAAGCGCGGAGCCTACTTGTTGTTCACGAACTTCGCCACCGCGTCGTTCCACAGGACCGGCTGATCGACGAAGGCCATGTGCCCGCTGTTCGGCAGCAGGATCAGCTTCGAGCCTTTGATCTTCGCGTTCATCTCCTTCGACATCGAGGGGTCGCACTCGTCGTGATCGCCGGCGATGATCAGCGTCGGTACCTTGATCGTAGGGAGTTTGTTCACATATTCAACACTTTTCAAGTTGCCGTCGATGACGAATTCTCCATCTGAGCCCCACATTTCGCGATAGACATCCCAGGAGATTTCGGTGTCCTGCGAGCCGGGGTCGTAATTCGGATCGGGCCGTGCGCCGTAGAGTTTTGAAAAGTATCCATCACCCCATGCGAGGTTTGCGTAGGCCTGCGGGTATCGCCCGTGCTCCCACGGTGCTCCTTTGCCGAAGAGGCCGGCGTGCTCGAGCGCGGTGGCCAACGCCTGCCGGTTCGGCGGCATCTGGCTCTTGATCTTTGCCAGCGCCTGGTTCATCTCCGTGGTGCTTGCGAAGGTCGAGGCCAGCACCAGGTGCGAGAGGTGATCCTGGTACTTGAGCGCGTAGGCCTGCGCCAGCACGCCACCGTAAGAGTGGCCGAGCAGGCTGATTTTGCCGAGCCCGAGCGCTACCCGCACTGCCTCTACATCGTCCGCCATATTTTCCACGGTGTACTGGTGCGGATCGGCCAGCTTCTCCGAGCGCCCGGAGCCGCGCTCATCGATGAAGATGAGCTTGTTAGTGCGCGCCAGCGGCAGCAGGTAGGGCAGGAAGTAGTCGTGCGATTCGCCCGGGCCGCCATGCACGATCAGCAATGGCGTGCCGCGTCCGATGGTCTGGTAGTAGATCATCGCGCCATGCGCGTCTACGTATCCCTCGGTGATGGGATACACCGCGGGCGCAACAGCGCGATGCGTCTGGGCGTAGGTTGCGGGTCCGGCAAGTGAAAGAAGAGCGAGAAGAGCGGCGTAAGGGCGCATTCTCATGGTGCGGTCATCATACGGCACTCATCCGGTGCGACGCTTGCCGTTATGCGTATTCGAGTATGGCGTCGGCGATCCGCGCGGCTTCCGCCATGGGGCGCACTGCATGTACGCGCACGATATGCGCTCCGGCGAGAATGGCTGCAACATGCGCGGCCACGGTTGCGTTCTCGCGAGCCTCGACCGGGGCATCCGCACCGCTGTGGAGATCGGCCAACCGGCGCCCAAGAAACGACTTGCGCGAGGCGCCTACGAGCAGGCCACAGTCGAGGGCGCGCAGTTCGCCCTGGTGCGCCAGCAGCGGGTAATTTTCTTCGAAGGATTTGCCGAAACCATATCCGGGATCGAGGACGATATGTTCGCGTGAAACGCCTGCGGCTTCGGCCTCGCGCAGCCGGGTAGCCAGTTCGTGGGTCACCAGCGGCGTTACCTCCTCGGGCATGAGCGGAGGAAGGCTACGCCAGTCCTCCGAGCGGCCGCGTGTGTGCATCAGGACGACGCCGCAGCGTAATTCGGCGCAGGTACGAGCCATGGCTTCATCCCACTGGAAGCCGCTGATGTCGTTCACGATCTCCGCGCCGGCTTCGATGGATACACGCGCGGTCGAGGCCTTGTAGGTATCGATGGAGAGGATGGCATCCGGCCGCTCGCGCAGGATCGCCTCGATGACCGGCAGCAGGCGCTCCTGCTCCTTGTCCGCGGAGACTTCGGGATGCCGGCCGGGCCGCGTCGATTCGCCGCCGAGGTCGAGGATGTCGGCGCCTTCGTCCAGCATGCGCAGCCCGTGCTGGACGGCGGTCTCGACAGAGACGTAGCGGTTGCCGTCAGAGAAGGAATCCGGCGTGATGTTGAGGATGCCCATCACCAGTGTGCGCCGGCCCAGTGGCAGGCTGCGCGTGCGGAGTTTCCAGTCGAAGCGATCGCGTGGTGCAAAAGGCATCTGTAGCCATGCTACACTCCGCGCAAAGATGAAACTTCGCTGCTCCGCATCTCTCGCCGCCTCGTTGTGCCTGCTGCTCACGCTGCCCGCCTCTGCAGCTTCGCGGCATGCGAAGCCCGCCAGCCACAAGCAAAGCGTCGGCACTCTGGGCGATCAGATCAGCGCCATCCTGGCCGATCCTGCTGTCTCCCGCGCGCACTGGGGCATCTCGGTGACGGATGCGAATGGCGCGCCTGTCTTCGGTTTGAACGATGGCCAGTTCTTCGAGCCGGCCTCGAATGCGAAGCTGCTGGTAACGGCAGCAGCGCTGGCCTTGCTGCCTCCACAGGCAACATGGACTACGGCGGCTGTGACGGCGGGGCAGATCGATGCAACAGGCACGCTGCACGGCAACATCTCGCTGCTGGGCGCAGGCGATCCTACGATGTCGGGCCGTGCGTATCCGTATTCCGAACATACGGAAAGACCGAACGCGCCGCTCGCCGCGCTGGAAGCGATGGCCGACCAGATTGCGGCGAAGGGAATTCGTCACATTGACGGTGACATATTGGGTGACGACTCGTGGTTCGTGCACGAGCCCTATGCTTCGGGATGGGCGTGGGATGATTTCGACTGGAGCTACGGCGCGCCGGTCTCCGCGCTGACGGTGAACGACAATGTTGTCTACCTGAACATCGCACCGAATCCTGCATCGAGTGGCGGCACGCCGTCGTGGAATCCGGATACTCCGTACTACACGCTCGAAAATTCACTCGCATTCACGCCAGGCAATGCGACGGCGAGCACGGGAATCGACCGGCCTGTGGGCTCGAAGGTGGTGCGGCTCTTCGGCACGGCGAACCAGGGCGGCGTGCATGTCGCGTTAGCCGTCGAGGACCCCGCCGAGTATGCAGCCACGGCGCTGCGGCAGATGCTGCTCGCGCGCGGCATCACTGTGACGGGCAATGCCCGAGCGCAGCATCGTCTCTCGATCGACACGATGGACTTTCGCGCCGAGGTAAACCAGCCGCTCGTGCTGCACCCGCTTTCGATGACGACCATCGAGCCGCCCGCGACGGCGATGCAGGTGTTGGCCTCGCATGTATCGGTGCCCTTCGAACAGGACATCACGGTGACGAACAAGGTCAGCCAGAATCTGCACGCGGAGCTCTACCTGCGGCTGCTCGGACGCCTCGAGGGCGGTGATGGCTCGCTTGCGCAGGGGCTGCGCGTGGTGCGGACATTTCTGACGACAGGCGGAGCCGCAGGCCCTGCGGTCGATCCGGGAGACATCATCTTCTATGACGGTTCGGGACTCTCGTCGCAGGACCTGATTACGCCTCGCGCGTTTACGAAGCTGCTGAGCTGGGCAGCGACGCAGCCGTGGGGCGCGGAGTATCGCGCAAGTCTTCCGGTGGGCGGTGTGGACGGCACGCTGGCCAGTCGCTTTACAGAACCAGCGCTGCGCGGCAAGGTCTTCGCCAAGACGGGTACGCTCTCCGAGGTGCATGGGCTTAGCGGCTATCTGATCGCTGCCAGCGGACGCACACTGACCTTCTCGATCCTTTGCAATGACCGCACGCCGACGGGTGAGGCCGCGCGCGTGGCGATGGACAGGATTGTTGCAGCCATCACTGCCGCTAATTGAAAGCGTTGGTATTATCGGAGGCAGATTGTCACCCCGGCCCTTACTCTCGCTCGCTGTCCTGATACCGCTCGCAGCCTTCACCGCTGGCTGCGGCCCATCGCTACCGCCCTCGAAGCCCCTGGCGCAGCTCTCACCGGTGGAGAGGCAGGGCTATGACATCTACCAGACGCGCTGTGCCGGTTGCCACTATGCCGAGTCGCAGAGTTCGCTGCATGGCCCTGGCCTGCAGGGGCTCTATAAAAAGCGATTCCTGCCTAGCGGAGCTCCGGCGAACGACGATCGCGTGACGGATGCCATCCGCAATGGGCGTGCTCTTATGCCGCCCTTCCGCAATAATCTTGACGACAGCGATCTGAACGCGCTGCTGGCCTATCTGCACACGCTCTAAACGAGTCTCCATGACCGAGTCCACGCCGAAACCGTCCACTTCTACGAACATCAAATCTGCGAATGCGAGCGCCAGCCTGCTGCCGGGTATGGCGATCGTCTGCTTATGGATGCTGGGCGAGTGCGCGCTGGGGCTCTTCGGCGTGATCACGCACCACCTGCCGCCGATCGCGCTGCTGGTGTCGGTTGCGTTTGCCGTGGCTGCCAACGGACTGCTCAAGCTGCGCCGCTGGGGATGGGCGCTCACGCTCGCAGCCGTCTTCCTCTCGCTTTGTTATGGTTGCTTCCTGCTCTTCCGCTTCCACCAGGGGCCGATGATCGTGATGGTGGTGGTCAACCTGGTCTTCTTCCTCTATCTCATTCGGCCCGAAGTGCTGGAGCGGCTGAAGTAGCTCTCTGCTACTCGGGTAGAACCAGCTGCCGGTAGAGCCTGTCTAACCGTTCCTCCACGGCTTCGCTGCTGCCATCGCTGCAAATGCCTGTATGCACAGGCGACGTCTGGATCATGGTGCTGCGCGGCGATGTGATCCAGTGAAATCTTTCGCGCAGCGAGAGGGAAGCGATCTCTCCCTGCGATTGGCCTGCGCACACTCGCACCACGGCATCGGCGTGTTGCTGGACGAGGGCAATATCCAGCGAGGGCCATAGCGCCTGCAGACGCGCTGCGTCGACATGCACCTTCGCCTGGAGAAAACGCCGCTCGAGGCAGAAGACGATCACCCCGATGTTTACGAATTCCTGGCGCTCCACGCGTGGCACCACGCGCAGCACGGCGTAATCAAAGGAGACGGTCATGGCTGCGTATCGCCTCCTCTTCAAAATTGGCTGAGGCCGAGAGCCTGCGCGTCAGGTATTCGAGGTAGTCGTTACGCCGCTCCTGTGCGCTCCGCTCACCGCTCTCAATCCACTCGTCCGGGACCAGAGCGAGAATCTCCCGCAGGGCATCTGTGTCCAGCAGCGACTTCGCCTTTGCCGCGGCCGCCGGAATGGCGCTGGCCCACGGTAGCAACAGATGTTTCGCCACTTCGGGGAATGGGGATTCCGCCTTGGAGGCTGCGCTCTGCCAGTTGTGATGAAAGTAGAGTGCCGCGCCCTGATCGATGAAGTGCAGAGAACGATGCCACACGAGCAGATTCGGATTGCGGGCGGTCCGATCGACATTCTGCACGAAGGCGTCGAACCATATGGCCATCGATGCGACCTCTGCGGATGCTGTATCGCCGGCCTCACGGTCGAACATGATCGATCCGGGCAGGTAATCGAGGCCAAGGTTCAGGCCGACGCTGGCTTTCAGCAGGTGACGGATTTCGGCGTCCGGATCGTTCCGGCCCAGCGCGGGGTCTACTTCGACAAACACCAACTCCGGAACCGCAAGGCCCAGCCTGCGCCCGATCTCTCCGGCGACGAGCTCGGCCACAAGGGCCAGCGGCCCCTGGCCCGCTCCGCGAAACTTGACAACATAAAAGCCGAGGTCGTCGGCCTCGACCAGTCCCGGTAAGGACCCACCCTCACGCAGCGGCAGCGCGTACCGCGTGGCCTGAACTGTACGGATCATCGGCTCATTGTAACGAAGGGGGGAGGATGCATTCGTTGTTGCCGTGTCATCGATGCCCGATCTTCGTCGCGATGTTTCTGCAATAATCGCAGCAAACGCCATGCCAATGCTGCCTTCCGACGCACTTGACCAGATTGGGTCTGATGGATTCCTCGTAGTGGAAGAGGTGTTTCCCTCTGACCAGATCACCTCGCTTCGTGAAATTGCTGTTGAGCTGGCAAAGGATGCGCCTTCGCGCCGTATCGGTGGCGCCCGGAATATCCTGACCGACGAAGTAATTGCGCAACTTGCTGTTTCCGAACCCCTGCGCAACCTTGTCACGCCGATCCTTGGGGCGGGATGGCGGCCAGTGCGTGGCATCCTCTTTGACAAGATCGCAGAGGCAAACTGGAAGGTGCCATGGCATCAGGATCTGACCATCGCAGTTCAGGAAAGAATGGACGCTGAAGGTTTCGGGCCGTGGTCGATCAAGGCCGGGATCGTACATGTGCAGCCGCCGGTTTCGATCCTCGAGCAAATGGTGGCGGTGCGAATCCACCTCGACGATTGCAGTCATGACAATGGCCCTCTTCGCGTCATTCCGGGCTCGCACAGGTTTGGACGCATTCCAGAAGCTGATATCGAGCGTTATATCGGGCCCTGCGAAGTGACCTGCACGGTCGGTGTTGGCGGAGTCCTGCTCATGCGTCCGCTGATTCTCCACGCCTCTTCGCCCGCGGTCTCGCCAGCTCATCGGCGCGTGATCCACATCGAGTATGCGGATTGCGATCTGCCACAGAGGATGAGCTGGCAGGCAGTAGATCCATTCCGGGTAGCCAGCTAGCCCCTCCGCCCGTTTACAATAGACGGTTATGGCTACCGCACCGAATCAGCCGGATCTGGCTGGGGATCTTGTCCAGATCAATCTTGCACCGCGCAAGCCCGCTCCCAAGCCCGATTGGCTCAAGGCGCGCGCCCCGGTAGGCGACAACTACCACAACCTGAAGAAGCTGGCCCGCGAGCTGAACCTGCACACGGTCTGCGAGTCCGCGCACTGTCCGAATATTGGCGAGTGCTGGAACCACAAGACGGCCACCTTCATGATGCTCGGCAACCTGTGCACGCGGCGGTGCGGTTTCTGCGCGGTGCCCAAGGGCAAGCCCGAGCCGATCGACATGGACGAGCCGCGCCGCGTGGCCGAGGCCGTCGCGCAGCTGGGGCTCAAGTTTGCTGTCATCACCAGCGTCAACCGCGATGACGATATCCTCGGCGGCGCCCGCGCCTTCGCCAAGGTGATCGAGGAGATTCGCAAGCAGGCTCCCGGCTGCCAGGTGGAAGTGCTCATTCCCGACTTCCAGGGCAACGAAGAGGCCATCCGCATTGTCGTCGACGCGCATCCGGAGATCCTCAACCACAACACCGAATCGGTGCCGCGTCTCTATCGCGCCGTGCGTTCGGGCGCGCGCTACGAGCGTACGCTGCGCCTGCTCGAGTTCTCGAAGCAGCTCGACTCGACCGTGGTGACCAAGACCGGTGTCATGGTTGGTCTCGGCGAGGAGATGCACGAGCTGATCGACGTTTACCGCGATCTTGCGAACGTCGGCACGGACGTTCTCACCATTGGCCAGTACCTGCGTCCCTCGAAAGACCACCTGCCGATGACCCGTTATTACACGCCCGAGGAGTTTGCCTTCATGAAGACCGAGGCGCTCGCGATGGGCTTCCGTCACGTCGAGTCCGGTCCGCTGGTGCGTTCGTCGTATCACGCGCACGAGCAGGCAGACTCGGCCAACGGGGTGCGCCTGCTGGTGTAAGACCAGGCCGCCTCGTACAATCAACCTTGGCAATTTCAGCAACCTGAAGGACGAAGACCAACATGCCTCCTGCCGTAATGGCGAACATCGCCGCCCTCAAGGACAGCTACCTGCAGCTCAAGTCCCGCATGGACAAGGCCGTCGTTGATTTCCAGGCGAACCTGGCCTCCACGCGCACCGGCCGCGCCTCCATCCAGATGCTCGACCAGATCCGCGTCGATTACTACGGCACGCCGACGGCGCTGAGCGCGGTCGGGCAGCTGACCACGCCGGACGCGAACATGATCGTGATCCAGCCGTGGGAGACCAGCCTCATCGGTGAGATCGAGAAGGCCCTGCGCGCCTCCGATCAGCACTACAACCCCCAGAATGACGGCAAGGTCGTGCGTGTGCCGATTCCGCCGATGACCGAGGAGCGCCGCCGCGAGGTCGTCAAGCACCTCAACAAGGTGCTCGAAGATCACCGCACCGCGGTCCGCAACATCCGCCGCGATGGCAACGACGTCATCAAGAAGGCTGCGAAGGACAAGCTGATCTCGGCGGACGAGGAGAAGCGCTCGCTCGACGAGATGCAGAAGCTCACCGACGAAGAGATCCGCAAGATGGAAGAGATGTCGAAGAAGAAGGAAGCCGAGGTCATGCAGGTCTGACCTGCAGGCTTAAGCGGAAAAAGCAGAACGGGCGCGAATTTCGCGCCCGTTCTGCTTTTTATGAATGAAGACGAAAGAAGGGAACTACGAAACCCGGCGAAGCGGTGCGCCGCCGAGCATGGCTGCGCCGGAAACCATCGCGGAACCGCGCCAGGCCGGCACGTTGAACGGATGGGCAGGGTGAGCGGAACGGTCGTCGCCCGAAAGATGATGATCCTTGAGGGCGCTTTCCACTTTACGGACTGCTTCTGCACGCTCTTTCTCGGACGGGCGCTCGAAATAGAGCTTGTACTGGTGTCCGCATACGGTGCAGGCGATATCGGCAGAGTCGTTGGATGCCACGCAAAGAACTTGCATAGTGTTTCTCCCTGGGCTTTTGGGTTAAGACAAAACTTGTTGTTGCTGACAGAGCTAAGGTAGGGCCGAGCACGAGAGGCTGACCATGCTACTTCTGATCAGATGCGCTACAACTACCTAAGTGTAGCCTTACACGAAGGTGGCAGCACCAGCGAAAACGCCGGTCTGTGCGCCACTATTAGCTATTGTCTCATTTGAAGATAAAGGTTTTGTATATAGCGTCCCGAATAGGAACGCTCGCGCGGTGTTAACCCCGGGAAGCTGCATCGAAGTTGTGCGGAAGTGGGGCGGCGCTGGTGCGAACCCAGTCAAGACCATCCCGCAGTTTGCCCGCTACTACCTCCGGACGGCTGGCCCCGAAGCGCTCCCGCAGGGCATCTTTATCGCCGCCTGAGCCCCACAGGCCCACCAGGATACGATTCTCCGGCAGGCTCTCACGCAGGCGAACCGCCAGCTTGCGCGCGTGTGCGAAGGCGAAGGGAGGCACGGCGGAGACGCAGATGATGGTCTCCGGCTCCTCGGCCAGCCGCTCCAGGATCTCGCTGGAAACGGCGCTGCCGGGCAACAGGAGCGTCTTGTGTCCACACTGCTCGAGCAGCTGCGCGAACATGGTCGCGGCGATCTCGTCGGCCTGGTCGAAGGCCGGTATGCAGACGACCGGCGAGGCGTGATCGATAACGCTGTCCGGCGGGCACGCGGGGTCGAGATTGGTGTGGTTGCGAAAATCAGACAGCTCGGCGATCAACTCCGTTGCGCTCTGGAAGAGATAGGAGGCGCGCATCTCGTCGAGCACGCCCTTGTGGCGATCCTGCTCGGTCATGGTCAGCGCGGGCATCACGACGCCGTCATAGAGATCGACGAGGGAATGCGTCTCCAGGAAGCGGTCGGCGATGTGGTGGGCCTCGGTCTGGTCGGTAGCCAGCAGTCGCTCGTAGAACTTCGCCTCGGGCGCAAGTTCAGCTTCATCGCCCAGCAGAATGTGCAGGAAGGACATCTGCGGCAGATAGCGGCCGAGCACAATGAGGCACACGGTCAACGGAGTCGAGACGACCAGTCCCGGCCAGCCCCACAGCAGCGTCCACACCATGGCCATGGCCACCAGAGCCAGCGCGGAGATGCCGGTATGGCTGCCGTAGAGATGCGGCTCGACGAAGTTCGAAATGACGATCTCCATCACCGCGAAGAGCAGGAAGACCCAGAGCGCGTGCCACCAGGTGGTGAAGATGGCCAGCGTGTACAGCAGCGTCGCCGTGCCGACGATCATGGTGCCCACGTAAGGCACCATGCGCAGGATCGCGAGCAGCGCGCCCCATAATGTGGCGTTCGGCACATGCAGGAGGTAGAGTCCCAGCGCGAAGATCGCACCGTATCCGACATTCACGAGAACATTGACGACAAGAAAGCGGCTGATGCGTGCGGCTGCGTCGTTCAATGCCTGGGTCATCAGGTTCAGGCGTCCGAAGCCGGCCAGCAGTAGCAGGCGATTGCGCAGGTCTTCGCGCTTCACCAGCATGTAAACGGTGAAGATGAGCACCATGCCCAGCGTGCCTACCGGCTTGAGCATGGGCGAAAGGTATTCCGAAACGTACTGCCGGCTGGTTTCGTCCGGAGGAATCACGGAGACGGGGACGGGCTTGCCCAGCTGCTCTTCTTCGAGCTTGCGTTCTGCCAGCTCGCGCGCCCGACGGGTGCTGCCGTGAACGAGCGACGGCGTGACCGGCGCGGACGGTGCCGTCTGATCCTTGGGCTTTTCTCCTGTGAAGGCTGCGGCGATGGCACGCAGGCTGTTGAGCGTCTGCCCGACCTGTCCATCGGCGGGCGTATGCAACTGCTCCATCTTTTCCTGGATGTTGTCGGTGTAATTGGGCAGGTCGTTGACGACGCTCAGCACCTGCCGGGTGACGATCCAGCCCACGCCGCCGACGATGCCTGTCGTGACGGTAAGCACCAGAATCACTGCCGTAACCCGCCGCAGCCGCAACCGCTCGCACTGCATGACCGCCGGAGCCAGCAAAAAGTTCAGCGTCAGCGCCATCGCCAGCGGGATCAGGATTTCCCGTGCGAAATAAAGCCCGGCCAGCACCAGCGCCAGCAGGATAATCGGCTCGCTGGTGAGCAGCCCCCGGCGCGGCCGGGAGACAGAATTCGAATGCATAAACGTTCGACGGACCTCGTGCGAGGAAGACGCGTTGCTGGTGAGATGCGCTCGGCCCCCGATCTCACCGACCTCAACGATACCGCCGCTGAAAGAAAGACCACAACCTGGCGGGAGAGCGCCGGGGAGTCATCAGGTCCGGGAACCATCGGGCTGCAATGCGCGTATTCTGTGGCAGGATTCCATACGGCCGCCGACACCATCCATGGACACGCATCCGGCCCGTATATCCCACGGAATCTAAGGAGTACGATGGCTACCACTTTGCCTTTTGCCGAAGCTGGCTGGACCGACCAGCAGCGTGCTGTTTTTCAGGCCCAGATGTCTGCGTGGCGTAAAGACGAGGTCGTCGGTGTCCTGCTCGCTCTCTTTCTCGGAACCTTCGGAGCCCACCACTTCTATCTGCGGCGGACGGGTCTTGGCATTCTCTACGCCGTCTTCTTCTGGACAGGCATTCCGACGATCATCAGCTTCGTCGAATGCTTCTTTATGCCTGGGCGGGTGCGGCAGTACAACCTGGCCCTGGCGAATTACTTTGCCACGCAGCTGGGCGCAGGCCCGGCCTATATTCCCGATCCCGGTGTCGCTGCGTCGTCTGCGGCGCCTGCATGGGCTCCGGCACCGGTGGCGACTGCCGCTGTTCCCGCGACCGGCCTTACCCGCACCTGCGCCGTCTGCGGAGCCTCTGTGCTGCCGGAAGCGCGCTTCTGCGCCCGCTGCGGCAACAAGGTGGCTTAAGAACGCAAACTCATCAAAAGAAAAGCCCCGGCCGAGGCCGGGGCTTTGTTCTTATCGCGAAGACGCAGGCAAACTATCTCCTGCATCCTGTCTTTACATGTTGGTGTGGCCGGCGCGCATCTCTTCGTTGAACGCGGGCTTGGTGATCGCGATGCCGGCCTCGAGCTTCTCCTCGAAGTCATGGGCGAGCGCCATCAGGGCCGGGGTCGGCACGGCGGCATCGCCCTGCAGGCTGATGAGGCCCTGGCGAGAGAGATCGCCGGCGACCTTTTCGAGATCGGCCGGGGTGGTGTTCAGATACTGCGCGTCACGCGGATCGGAGATCCAGACGGGCTCGTTGTGGCCGAGCACACCCGAGAGCCAGTACACCTTCAGCTTCAGAAACTCAGCGCGTGCCTGTTCGTCGGTATCGGTGAAGACGAAAGACTTCTTCCAGCGCGAGAAGTAGCGCGTGGTCACGGGAACCGGCTGGCGGTTGCCGCTCTTGAGCAGTTCCAGCTGTCCTTGGTCGAGCGTCTTGCGGATGGCGTTGTAGATGAAGCTCTCGGCGTAAGGCTGTTCCATGGCCGTCAGAACTTCAGCAAACGTCACCGTGACGGCTGCAGCGATCTTCGAGTGAAGCGGCGAGTCGGTGCCGTCTTCGAGGTGGAGGGTGCCATGCACGATGTAGCTGTCCGCGCCCGAGGTCGACTGATGGAACGGCCAGCGGAAAGCGGTGAGCTGCACCGGGATGCCGTACTGGGTCACCATCACGTCCGGACGCGGATTGCGCAGGCGGCGCGCCTCTTCCTTGAGGTGCTGGGTCAGCTCGGGCAGGAATTCCGGCTTGTCGAAGTCGAAATTCGCACTCAGCTCGAGCGACAGCGTGTGCTTCGCATCGGCGTCCGGGGTGGCGGCAAAGCGATAGATCGAGGTGGGCTGCTGGTGAAAGTCGGCACCGGTCTCGGTGGCGAGAACGACCAGGCCGGCCTCGCGGGCCGCCGCCTGGAGCTTCGTGTTCAGGGCATTGTCAGTCAAGGGCATCCAAATCTTCCGGTAAAAAGTGCTCGCAGAGCTGCGAAGGAACCGTGCATCTATTTTACCGTCCCGGGGCACTTGCCGGTGACTGGAGGGGAAATCAGTGGGGGAAGGGCAGTTCAGGAATGAAGCCGGGTGCCCCACCCCATGACAGTCTCTGGTCATGGGTGGGTCTCCGAGGATTTCAAAGTTAGAGCCCAAGGGACCTTCGATTCACAGTCCAGTGAGATTCAATCTCGACCCGTCCTATCTCTCCTGTCAGGTAGTGGTAGAAGCTTGACCAGAGCCATTCCTCCGGATTCACCACTAGTCCGCGCCTTACCGGGTTGCGGTGCAGATAGCGCAGCTTCTCGGTATGTTTTGCCTGTGTAAAGACATTGAAGTCGTAATACCGTTTTTCCCAGAATCGAAACTCATCTGATCTTCGGTGCTTCGAGAGATCAGTCTTGAGCGCGCCCACCACCTTGGATAAAGAGAGAGTTTTCGGTTCAGAAATCAAAAGATGTACATGTTCTGGCATCAGCACATAGCCGAATACGCAGAACTCGTGTCGCCGTCGAAGCCGTTCCAATACATCTTCAAACAGGATGCACATCCGCTCGTCTTCAAGCAGCGGCCTTCTGCCATAACAGCTGAAAGTGACGAAGTGATAATCGCCACGTTGCTGATAGCGATGGAGATGCCCCGGCATGGACGGAGTGTAGGGGAGCCAGCTTATGAGTAGGAGTTTTATCTCATTATGGGCATAACTTCGGTCATCGCAGGAGGCTGAAGCGGGCACGAATGGATTCGAACTGTAGGTTGTTTTCTAGATTCTCGGAGACCCACCCATGACCAACCCGCGTCATGGGTGGGGCACCCGGCAGCACTTTATCCGCGCTACCGACCGGTGCCGCCTACGGTCATGCGATCGAGCTTCACGGTTGGCATGCCGACTCCCACCGGGACGGTCTGGCCGGCCTTGCCGCAGTTGCCGACGCCTTCGTCGAGCTCGAGGTCATGGCCGACCATCGATACATATTTCAGCGCTTCGGGACCGTTGCCGATCAGGGTGGCGTCGCGGACCGGGGCAGTGATCTTTCCGTTCTCGATGAGGTAGGCCTCACTGGCTGAGAAGACGAATTTGCCGCTGGTGATGTCGACCGAGCCGCCGCCGAAGTTCACCGCGTAGAGCCCGCGCTTCACGCTGCGGATGATGTCCTCGGGCGCGTCCTCGCCCGCGAGCATGTAGGTGTTCGTCATGCGCGGCATGGGGATTTCCTGGTAGCTCTCGCGGCGACCATTGCCGGTGTGCGGCATGTTCATCAGGCGAGAAGAGAGCTTGTCGCTTAGGTAGCCCTTAAGGATGCCGTTTTCGATGAGCACCGTCTCCTGGGTGGCCGCGCCTTCGTCATCGACGTTGAGCGAGCCGCGCCGGTTGGGCATGGTGCCGTTATCGACGACCGTCACCTTGGAGCTGGCTACCGACTGGCCGATGAGGCCGGCGAAGGCCGAGGTCTTCTTGCGGTTGAAATCGGCTTCGAGGCCATGCCCCACGGCCTCATGCAGTAGAACGCCCGGCCAGCCGGGGCCGAGGACCACTTCCATCTCGCCTGCCGGAGCCGCGACTGCATTGAGTTGCAGGATGGCCTGCCGCGCGGCTTCGCGCGCGAAGTATTCCGGCGTCTTTTCCGCCTCGAAGAAGTCGATTTCGACGCGGCCGCCGCCGCCGGAATTTCCGCGGGCGGTCCGCTCCGCGTCCTTGGCGAGGACGAAGACGTTGAGCCGCGCCAGAGGCTGGGTATCGCTCGCGAAAGTGCCATCAGAAGCTGCGATCAAGATGCGGCGGAGCTCATCGGAATAGCTGGCGCGGACCTGCGTGATGCGCGGGTCGACGGCGCGCGCGGCCTTGTCGGCGCGGTTGACGAGCTCCAGCTTTTTCACGAGATCGGAGTCCAGTTCGACCGCGGGAGCCGGGTAGAGGCTCGGCGCCTTGGTCTCCGTGAAGCCGACGACCGGCTGCTTGGAGGGTCCTCCGGCGATCAGCGCCGCGGTGCGCGCAGCGTGCAGCAGCTTCTCCGTGGAGAGCTCGTCAGTGTAGGCGTAGCCGGTGCGTTCCCCGCTCAGCACGCGGATGCCGCAGCCTGCGCTCACACCCTGGCTGGCGGACTTGACGATCGATTCGTCGATGCCGATGGAGGTGGAGGAGACAGACTCGAAGTAGAGATCGGCGTAGTCGCCTCCGGCCGAAAGCGCCTCGCCCAGGCAGCGCTCCAGCAGCCGCTCGGTAATGCCGAATTTTTCGAAGAAGTAGCGCTTGTGATTGGCGCCTGAAGGCTTTTCGAAAGAGCTTCCGGAGTGGAGGCCCGGGGCCTGCGTGGTTGTCTGGGTCATGCGTCTCCCCGCGGCGTTGGGCCGCTCTCTTATGTTACGCCCCTGTTGCAGGCGACCTCTATCTGATGGTTTTCGAGCCCCTTTCGATCCGGCGGGAGAAACGAACGATGAAATCGTAACTACCGATAGACCTTCCACAGCCAGTTTTTGCGCTTTATTGCTACGATGAGCGCATGAAGAAGCTTGTTCTCCTCGCCCTGCTGCTGGTGGTTTCCGGTTCGGCCTTCGCCGCTCCGCATCATCACCATCGTCATCACCGTCATCACCACCACGCATAGGCAGTAGCGCAACGGCTCCACGGTCCGTTGCGCGGCCTATGACTGTCTGTTGTCGGGCTCCGGCCCATGCGCGGAGCTTCAGGGAGACTGTGGTCTCCAGCCTCTCCCTGTTTCCGTTTTGTCCAGTTCCTTTGCCGGCCGGCTCTCCGCCCGATCCGTCGCGATCTTCCATTCTTTCTGCAATCTGACATCCTCCGGATACTGCCGGATCGCCTCGCGCAGGATCGACGCCGCGCGCTGCCATTGTCCAAGGCGCGCCTGAAGGCCTGCCGCGACCACGAAGCGGTCTGGCGAAGAGACTGCCGAGGCCGGGGCGATACGCAGCCGCCGCTCGGCGACATTTGCGGCAGTCTCGATCTCTCCCGCCAGCATGGCTGCTGCCGTCCAGATGTCATAAAGTTCCGCGGCCCCGGGCTCGGATTCGACCGCGGATTGAATCCTGGCCAGGCCTTGCGCCGACTGCCCCAGCCGGACCTCGCAGGCCCCGAGCTTGCAGGCGGCGAGCGGAGACAGCTCCGCATCTCCTCCCGCGAGCCGGTATTGCCCGGCAGCCTGCGCAATTTCATCGGAATGAAAGAACGCATCGCCCGCGGCCTCGCGCAGCAGGGCATTGGGGCGCGACCGGGCTTCAGCGTGTGCGAGGCAGGTGAGTGCCTCGCGAGGACGCCCAAGCCGGGTCAGGCAGATTCCGGCGTAGAGCCATGCGGGGGCAAAATCCGGCTGCAGCTTCAGAGCTGTCTCAAAACAAAGGAGCGCCTCCCGCGGATCGCGCCGGTACTCCAGTTCGCTTAGGCCAAGTTCGTAGTGTGCCCAGTCATCCCGCGGATGCAACTCGACTTTGCGGATGCCCATCTGGTGATAGCGTTCGAGTTTCTCCTGCCGTTTCTCCTCGGAGTCCTCGGCATTGCCGAAGTGGTGAATGACGAAAGGCGCCTCTGCGGTTCGCAGCTTCAGCGCGTGGACACGTCGCGCGACGGTCTCATGCACCGCGTATTCAAAGTACAGGTCCGGCCTTCGGCGAAAGAGCAGCGTGTTGGGGTGCCGCGTGTAGGCGGGATAGGGGCGCGATTCTTCCAGCAGGTATGGATTCGGCCGCGATGATTCGACTCCGCTGCGGCTGCTGCGTGTGCGGATATAGTTCCACCGCCAGACCTCCCACGCGTCGATATCGGATTTGGCCGTGAGCGTGCGGAGGATGGCTGCTCCCGCTGGGTCGAGCATCTCATCGGCGTCGAGGATCAGGACCCAGTCTCCCCGGCATGCTGCGAGCACGGTATTGCGCGCGAGGGAGAAATCATCCTGCCAGGGCACATCGAAGACATCCGCGCCGAGGCTCCTCGCCAGTTCGACGGAACCATCGGTCGAGCCGGTATCTCCGATCACGATGCGATCGACGGCAGGGCGCGCGCTTTCCATGGCGCGGGCCAGCGCTGTGCCGCCATTGCGCACGATCATGGCAAGTTCGATCAGTGAGGCCAGCCCCCTCAGCTCCTTGATTCGGATCGTAGAGCTGTTGCCAGGGTGAGTCATCCGCCGCAAGGAAGGTTTCCAGGAGTTCGTTTCCGCTTTGGTCCTTTGGAGCCGGAACAGGAAAGGAAGAGGGTCATTTGCTGTGCTAACGTCGAAGCCATGGCTACGCCTGCACTGTCTGATCCTCGTTACCCCATCGGGCGCTTTTCTGCCCCTGTCGAGTACACCCCTGAAGTCCTTCGTGCCGCCATCACCACGATCGGCGCCTTGCCCGAGAATCTTCGTTCTGCTGTCGATGGCCTGAGCCGTGAGCAGATCGACACGCCGTATCGCGAGGGAGGGTGGACGGTTCGCCAGCTGGTGCACCACGTCGCGGACAGCCATATGAATGCCTACTGCCGCGTGAAGCAGGCACTCACCGAAGACTGGCCGCCGGCGCTGGCCTATGACGAAAATCTCTGGGCCGAGCTTCCTGACGCGCACACCCCGGTGCAGATCTCGCTCGAGCTGCTGGACTCACTCCATCGCCGCTGGGTCGCGGTCTTTGAAGGCCTCAAGCCGGAGGACTGGGAGTCGCGCGGCTATATCCATTCCGTGGGCGGGCGTTCGACGCTGGCATGGGTCGTGGCCAGTTATGCCTGGCACTCCGATCACCACGTGGCGCACGTGACGGCATTACGAAAGAATCGCAGCTGGTAGACCGGCAGCTACTATTTTCTTGATCGGCCGGGACAGTGCCGCGCATGCTCGCGGGGATGGATTCCACGGCGACACGCGCGGCTGCTGCTTCAGTCCAGCAGCCTGCGCAGGAGCTGGCCAGGCTGCTGGGAGAGTTTCTCCTCGAGCATCCGCAGGCGCAGGTTCTCGAAGATGGGCGCGTTCTCTTCGACCTGCAGATAGCTCATTCCTCTTTAACCACCGAGCGCGATCGCTGTCTCTGGCACCTCTGGTCGGAGGAGCGGAATCTGGTGCGGACCATCTCGTCCGTGCGGGTGCGCAAGGATTCGCTGCGCATCGAGACAGTGCGCTTCGGGCAGGCAAAGCCGCAGGCGCTCGAGCTGGTATCAGGCCGTGAGCGCTCCGCTCCGTCGACGCGCCGTGCCGGGCGCGAGCGTTATCTCCGCATCTTCGAGCGCCTGTTGCGCCGCGAGTTTCCCGACTACACGATCGACAGCCTGACGGTTTCGCCCGATCTGGAGAACAGCTTCGGGCCTGGTTATGTTCGCGGGCTTCTGAGCCGCGGCCATTCCACCTGGGCCATCCTCTCCGCCGGTCCGGACGAATCTCCTGCGACAGTGGAAGGCATTCTGACGCTGGGAGTGCTGTGGCTGGCTCATTGCCGGGCGCACGGCGGAGGGCGCTCGGTGATTGCAGGATTGAAGCTCTTTGTGCCTGATGGGCAAACGCAGTTCACACGCACGCTGCTGCCATGGTTCAATCCGCGTGTCGCCTCCTGGGAGCTGTATGGAGTCGAGGCCAAGAGCGAGATGTGTCATCTCGTGCCTCCCGCGGAGATTGGCCTGGCACAGCCCCGCCTGGTTCGGGCCTTCGATCCGGCATCGGCGATCGAGCGTTGCCGGGGAGAGCTGGACCGGCTGCTGGGGCTGCTTCCTCCAGGTCTGCGCGAGCTTTCAGAGATTCGGGCGAACTCCCCGGCCGAGGTCTCGCTCGCGCTGCATGGGCTGGAGTATGCGCGGGTGCGGCAAGGCTTTACGGGGAATTCGTTTGCGCTGAACGGCGAGGTCACATTTGGCGCGGGACCGCATGAAACACCGCTCACCGTGGAGACCGAATCACTCTTCTGCGAGCTTGCCCGGCAGTTGTGGGAGCATCGGCGGCCGGAAAAAGACCTCCGCAACCCGCTTTATCGTCTGCAGCCGGAGCGATGGCTGGAGTCCGTGATCCGCCGCAGCCTGGAGGAGATCGATCCGGCGCTCTGCCCGGGGCCCGTGTACACGCAGGTTGCAGCCGCAAGCGTTGGCGAGCGCGGGCTCATGCGAGGACTCATGGATCTGCTCGCCGTGACCCGGTCAGGACGACTCGCGGTGATCGAGGTAAAGGCGGACGACGACCTGCAGCTCCCATTGCAGGCGCTCGATTACTGGACGCGCGTCCGCGAGCTGCAGCGCCAGGGCACGCTATCCCGGCAGGGATATTTTCAGGGAGTAGAGCTATCGGATGCGCCGCCTCTGCTCTATCTGGTGACGCCGGTGCTGCGGCTGCATCCTGCGACTGATACGGTGCTTAGCCATCTCTCTCCCGAGATTCCATGGCAGGTTGTGGGGGTGGGAGAGGACTGGCGCACGCGGCTGCGGGTGATTACGAGGAAGCGGGCTGCGTGCTGGGGAACGTAGCCGAGGGCATCGAAGTTGTCATTCCGACCGAAGTGGCCGCAGGGAGTGTAGTGGAGGAACCTGCGGTGAGGCTTTTCGTTGTGGAACGCTTTCGAGGGTGGCCAGAACTGCAAGTTCCTCCACTACGCGAGACGAAACCGCCGTCTCCGGTCGGAATGACAGCTATATATGTGTGTAAAAAGCAAATGCCCGGCTTCCATGGGAAGCCGGGCATTCAGCTTTTATTTGAATGAGTTAGCAGCTACTCGACGTGGTAGTTCGGGGCCTCGCGCGTGATGATGACATCGTGCACGTGGCTTTCCTTGAGGCCGGCGTTCGAGATGCGCACAAAGCGGGCATTCTGCTGAAGCTCTTCGATCGAGCCGCAGCCGAGGTAGCCCATGCCGGAACGCAGGCCGCCGACGAGTTGGTAGACCATCGCCTCGAGCGGTCCGCGATGGGGCACGCGGCCCTCGATGCCTTCCGGTACGAACTTGGCCAGGCGGTTCTGCCCGTTCTTCTCGCGGGCGACGACGCTTTCTGTGCCTTCCTTCGACATGTCTTCCTTGCCTTGGAAGTAGCGCTCACCCGAGCCCTGGGCCATCGCAGAGAGAGAGCCCATGCCGCGATACGTCTTGAAGGAACGGCCCTGGTAAAGGATGGTCTCGCCCGGGCTCTCGTCCACGCCGGCGAAGAGCGAGCCGATCATGACCGAGGATGCTCCGGCAGCGATGGCCTTGGCCAGGTCGCCCGAATACTTGATGCCGCCGTCGGCGATGATCGGAATGTCGAACTCGACGCCCGCGCGATAGGCTTCGCTGACCGCGGTGATCTGCGGCATGCCTGCGCCGGTGACCATGCGGGTGGTGCAGATGGAGCCGGGACCGATGCCGACCTTGACCGCGTCCGCGCCCGCTTCAATCAGCGCCTTCGCGCCCGCATAGGTGGCGATATTGCCCGCCAGCAGGTCCACTTCCGGGAACTTGCGCTTGATCTCGCGCACCGCTTCGAGCACACGCGAAGAGTGGCCGTGCGCGGAGTCGATCGAGAGAACATCCACGCGATTCTTGACCAGCTCTGCGGCGCGCTCCAGGTAGTCGCCGGTCGCGCCGATGGCGCCGCCGACACGCAGGCGGCCCTGCTCGTCCTTCGAGGCGTTGGGATACTTGAGTTTCTTCTGGATGTCCTTGACCGTGATGAGGCCTTTGAGCTCGTACTGATCGTTGACGACCAGGAGCTTTTCGACACGGTGCTTGTGCAGGATCAGCTCTGCGTCCTCAAGCGTGGTGCCTACGGGCACAGTAATGAGGTTTTCCTTGGTCATCACGTCGCGGATCGGAATGTCGGCGCGGGTTTCGAAGCGCAGATCGCGGTTGGTCAGGATGCCGACCAGCTTGCCGTTTTTGGTAACGGGCACACCGGAGATCTTGTAACGGCGCATTACATCGAGGGCGTCGGAGATGAGCTGATCCGGGGAGACGGTCACCGGATCGACGATCATGCCGCTCTCCGAGCGCTTTACCTTGTCGATCTCGCTGGCCTGCTGCTCCGGCGACAGGTTGCGGTGCACGATGCCAAGGCCGCCCAGCTGCGCCATGGCGATGGCCATGCGCGATTCGGTTACGGTGTCCATGGCCGCGCTCAGCAAGGGGGTATTCAGGCTGATCCGGCGCGTCAGGCGCGTCGTCGTGCTTACCTGCGCGGGAACTACGTCGCTGTAGGCAGGAACAAGCAGGACGTCATCAAAGGTCAGGGCTTCGGGAAGCGGGTGCTCGATCATATAAAAAAGATGCACCGCGGCCGGAACCGGATACAGGAGGGTTCGCGCGCGGTGGTGGATTTATTGTAGATCGTTAACGGCGGGACTACAAAAATGCGGCTTTCAGCCCATCTGAGAGACGACGTGAACCGAAGATTTCACGCGCTGTTGACGGGTTTGCGGGCCAGAAATGAAACCGAAAGTTTGGTTGGGCGCATGAGTGGATGCCGGAGCGGCATCTCTTGCGGCAGCCGAATTTCGCCCTTTCATCGCCTCTCGCTCCTGCTTTTCTTTAGGAGAAGATGTGTGCGACGACACAGATTCTTTGCCGGATAAGTCAGGCGGAAAAAACTGGGCACACTGTTAATACTTAACCTGTTACATAAATCACAGGTTTCGATTACTTCCGATGACAGAAAGCTGGTTACATTCCTGCGGCTGAAAATGATGGAGCGCCTGCCAATTCACTTATTGGCAGGCGCTCGAACCCGGTTATTCCCGAAATGACGATAGGGATGGCGAGTTGTTTATCGCCCCGAGGAACCAAAACCTTTTGTGCCACGATCACTTTCAGCGAGTTCGTCTACAACAGTGATGGGCAAAGTTGTTTGAGCCTGGAACGGCGACATCTGCACGATTTTGTCACCTTTACGGATACGAATCGTGGCATCGCTTCGCTCAAGGCGCACATCCTGTACGAAGCCGGAATCATTGCGGTCAACAGCCAGGGAGTAAACAGGCTGGTTCACATTGATGAGGCATACCAGGATCTCTCCCCGATAACCTGCGTCAATGCGTCCGCCCGCATAAGTAACTCCCTTGGAAGCCATGGAGGAACGATCTCCGAGTACAAAACCACAGCCAGCGGGCCCTTCTACTGCGATCCCGGTGCGAACCTTTACGGGCACGCCGGGAGGTAAGTCGATATCTTCGATGGAGTAGAGGTCGAAGCCCAGATCGCTGCCCGCGTAGGCAACGGTAGGGGGCTGGGCTTGCGGGTGGAGGAGTTTGACTTTCAGCATCCGAACTACTTCTTAGCAGGGGATGCGGAGGTTTCCTTTTTCTGCTTGGCCCAGCGACGCTTCTGCGCTGCGGCGATGCGCTGGCGAGCTTCAGGGCTCAGAATCCGCTTGGAAGCAGGCTTTACAGCTGCGCCGCTACCGTCGATGCTGCGTCCACTTGTGCTCTGGAGGAGTTTCTTCACTTGTTGAAGTCGCGCGATCTCTTCGTCGAGGGCTGCGATAATTTGTTCACGGTTCATAAAGTTTTTTTATCCTTAATTTACTTTTTTAGTTGCAACAGTTGGGAGAAACACTTGCAACACCAATCCTAGCCAATACGGCACTAGGATATAGCGTTCATCTCTCCCTGAAATCGGGAAAATGCTGCATCTATGTTACTGCCGAATCATTGCGGCGTTTAACGATAATTTGTCCTCTTTTAGCAAAACTTTAAGACTCAGTTTGATTTCCGCACGCATGATAGCAGCATGATGACCCCATATCATGCTGCTGCGCTGCCGCATGAATTCGAGGGCGGAGGACAGACTGCGGTTGAGACGCATGTCCCGTCCCTCCATATTTCGTCCTCACATGTCTCTTCCACGCCGCCCCCCCGGACCACTACTGAGAAGGGGCGATATGAGATCCGGGTTGCTCAATCGCTTGCGGAGCGTGAGTCTGCCTGCCGCCTGCGCTTCAAGGTCTTCAATATAGAACTGGGGGAAGGGCTCTCAAGTTCCTACTCCACTGGTATGGATCAGGACGCATTCGACTTATTCTGCGATCACCTGATTGTGACAGACCGCATGCACGGCGAAGTGGTGGGCACTTATCGCATGCAGTCCGGCGCCATGGCTTTACGCAATATTGGTTACTACAGCGATCAGGAATTCGACTTATCGCCTTTTGAGCCGGTTCGCGATCAATTGCTGGAACTCGGGCGCGCTTCCATCGACCGGGAACATAGAACGAGCGAAGTGCTGAACCTTCTCTGGCGCGCCATCGCAACCTATGCCCGCTCGCACGGACTGCGCTATCTGATCGGCTGCTCTTCTCTCAATTCCGAGGTGCCGGCGACAGGCTGGTCTGTGTATGAGCAGCTCATTCCGTTTCTCGCTCCGGGTCCGTTCCTTACACAACCGCGCGAGGAGTATATGCTTCCGCAGGCGGCAGCGCCCAGCGAGATCCAGGAGAAGGTGCCTCGCCTGCTGAGGGCATACATTGGGGTAGGAGCGAGGATTTGCAGCACGCCGGCATGGGACAGGGAATTCCGAACGATCGACTTCTTGACGCTGCTGGACCTCGAGAACCTCAGCCCGGCTGCGCGCAACCGCTTTCTGGGCGAAGAGGCCTGATTCAGGGAGTTATCCGGCCGCTCCGGATTGTATTTCGCGGGACATTGCTGCTCGTGACCCTGCTCGAACTACAGCTGCGGTTTTTTCTGCTGCAGCTGCGCAGTGGCGGAGGGGTAAGCCTGCAGCAGCGGGCGCATTGGCTTCAAGCCTCATGCATGCGGGTGGTATCCCGCCTCGGCATGAAGGTAGAGGCTTCGGCTCCTATGCCCTCGCGCGGGCTGATCGTCGCCAACCATCTGAGTTATCTGGATATCTTGTTCTTCTCCACACTAGGCCCCTGTGTCTTCGTGTCGAAGTCCGAAGTAAGACAATGGCCGCTCTTCGGATTGCTGGCCTCCTGCGGGGGCACCATCTTTGTCGAGCGTGGGCAGGGCTCTGTGCTGGCCTCCGTTGCGGAGAAGATGCGGGCTGCCTTTGCCGCCGGTATCCCGGTGGTTCTTTTTCCCGAAGGCACCAGTACGGACGGCAGCCACGTGCTGCCCTTCTTTCCGGCGCTGTTTGAGGCAGCGCTGGGGGCGAGGGAGCCAATCGCTTCGGCCGCCATCGGTTATGTCGCCAGCGATGTCCGCGAGGCGGATCTCTGCTACTACGGCGACATCACCTTTGGGCCGCATTTACTCACCGTGCTGGGGAAGAAGGGCATCCGCGCGCGAATCCGCTTCCTCCCCGCGGACGTTCCTTATCCCGACCGGCGTGCGGCCGCGCGGCAGACGCGTGAGCTGGTGTTGCGTGGGCGCGATGAGCTGCGTCAGCGCGCCGCGGGCATCGAGTAGACGCGCACATAGTCGACCAGCATCTCCTGCGGGAAGCTGCTGTTGCGTCCCGGCGCGCCGGGCCAGTCTCCGCCGACGGCAAGGTTCAGCAAAAGGAAGAATTTGCGCGTATCGAAGGGCCAGATGCCTCCGCCCTGGAGGTCCGATGGCTTGTCGATCGCATAGGGCTTCGAGGGGTCGTCGACATAGAAGCGAACCTCCTTCGGCGACCATAGAATGCCGAAGGTGTGAAAGCCCTCGGCAAACTGCGCGCCGCCGGGCAGCTGGTACATGCTGGTGATCGAGGTGCCGGTGAAGCCGGTGCCATGCACGGAGCCGTAATTGATGGTCGGCGTCTTGCTGACGCTTTCCATGATGTCGATCTCTCCGCAGGCCGGCCACGGCACGTGATCGATATCGTCTCCGAGCATCCAGAATGCAGGCCACAGGCCCTGACCGGCAGGCATCTGGATGCGCGCCTCAATCCGTCCGTAAAGGAAGCTGTGTAGCCCTTTGGTTTTGAGCCGCGCGGAGGTGAAGACGCCATTGCCCAGTGAATGCGCGATGATGTGCAGATAGCCATCGCCGCCTACATAGGCATTGGGAGCGTCGGTGTTGCAGGGCGCAGCCGAGGATCTCCAGCTGCAGTAGGTCTCGAGCTCGTGATTGCCCCAGCCGTCTTTGCCGGTATCGTAAGTCCAGTTCTGTGGATCGGGCTGACTCATGGCCGGTCCATTGAACTCATCCGACCAGACTAGTTGTTCCTGCGTCTGTGTCTGCGCCATCCCTGCATGACCAGCCAGCGCCGCGCCTAGCATCCACGCGGCAATCATCCCGCACTTACTCTTCATCTCGAAGTTCCCAGCTTTCTTGAAGATCCCGACTCTGCCGGCTACTTTCGCAGCATAGAGGCAGCTCCGGCACGGGTTCAATGGCACATTTCGGTAGATTCCCGCCGCCGGCAATGACATCATGGATGCAATCCTTATGGCCACTGCTACGACGAAGCTGCAACTCAGCCAGATTGCCCCTCATGTTGTTCAGTCCGAAATCCGCTCCATGAGCGTCGAATGCGACCGCCTGGGCGGCGTGAACCTTGCGCAGGGTATCTGTGACACGGAAGTGCCGTCACCGGTGGTGGATCGCGCGATCTCGGCGATCCATGAGGGCCACAACATCTATACACGCCTCGATGGCGTTGCGGTGCTGCGCCAGGCCATCGCAAAGAAGCTGGCCCGGGACAATGGCATCGAAGCCGATCCTGAAGGCGAGGTGCTGGTCACCTCCGGCGCAACCGGCGGCTTGTACGCCACGGCGCTTGCGCTGCTCAATCCGGGCGATGAAGTCGTTCTCTTCGAGCCTTTCTACGGGTACCACCTGAACACGCTGCTCGCGCTGCGGATGAAGCCCGTCGCCGTCCCGCTGGCGACGCATACGTGGGAGCTCGATCTGGACCGGCTGCGCGCGTCGATCACGCCGAAGACACGGGCGATTATCGTGAACACGCCTTCGAATCCCTGCGGCAAGGTCTTTTCGCGCAAGGAGCTTGAGGCCATCGCCGAACTGGCGATCGAGCACGACCTCTTCGTCTTCACCGACGAGATCTACGAATATTTTGTCTTCGACGGGACCGAGCACATCAGCCCGGCATCGCTGCCCGGCATGAAAGAGCGGACGATCACCATCTCCGGCCTCTCGAAGACCTTCTCGATTACCGGCTGGCGTGTGGGCTATCTCGCTGCGGACAGAAAGTGGACCGGGGCCATCGGATACTTTCATGACCTGACGTATGTCTGCAGCCCCTCGGCTTTTCAGTACGGCGCTGCCGCTGGCCTGCTGGAGCTGCCGCGCACCTATTACGAGAGCATGTCGGGCGAGTACCAGGCGAAGCGCGATCTGCTCTGCTCCGCGCTTACGGATATCGGCATGACGCCCTCGGTTCCGACCGGCGCTTACTACGTGCTGGCCGATGCTTCGCGGCTGCCAGGTGCGAATGCGAAGGAGAGAGCCCGTTTCCTGCTGCGCGAGACCAGCGTCGCAGCTGTAGCGGGCACGGCGTTCTTCACCGAAGGGGGCGGTGAGAACCTGCTGCGCTTCTGCTTCGCCAAGCGCGAGCATGATCTGCAGCGCGCCTGCGATCTGCTGCGCTCACTCAAGTAACTGTCACAGTGACAAATAGAAAAGCCGGAGGCGCTTGAGCCTCCGGCTTTTCTGTCGTGTGAAGTTATTGTGCGAGGACGGCAACGCCGTACTTCGGCAGCTCGACGGATGAGACGGTGCCATCCCCGAGCAGGTTATGCATCGCAGACGGCAGGCTTACCTGCTGAGCCTGCTGCGTGTGGTTGATCAGGATGAAGACATGCTTGCCGTCGCCTGAGCGCTCGCAGACTTCGACGCCCCTGGGGACATTGGCGATCAGCGGCTTCACGCCGGCATCGGAGAGCACGGAGGCCACCAGCTTATCCAGCAGGGGCTGTTCGAGCCACGCGCCAATATAAGTGATGGTGCCCTTGCCGACATGCCGTGTAACCACTGCGGGCTGTCCGTCGAGCCAGCCATTGCTGGCGCCGTAATGCATCAGCACCTTTGTCTCCGGTGAATGGACGGCGATGGTCTCAGCCCATACCTTCGCTTCGCCGGAGCCTGCGTCGCCTTCCACGGGCACAGGCTTGTCGAGCGCGTAGAACTGCGAGACATTCGCGCCGAGCGCCTCGGCCAACGGACCGGGCTGACGCTGAACACTCAGCGCATCGTACTCGTCCTTCATGCCTGAGCGCGGGCCCAGAACGAGATTGCCGCCCTGCTTTACGTAGGCCAGCAGGTGATCGCCGACTTCCTGCGGCAGCACATTGAGTGCGGGGGCGACGACAACCTTATAGCTGTCGAGCGGCGCATGCACGCTGATGACGTCGACAGACTGTGCGCCGTCGCGCAGCGGGCGATAGAAGTCCGTCATCTCCGCGGTGGGAGAGAAATGCGCGCTGTGGCGCTGGAAGTCGATGGCCCAGCGGCTGTCGAAATCATTGATCAGTGCAACGTCCGCATGCGGCGAGGTGCCGGCGAGCGCCTTGCCTGCCTTATCGAACTCTTCGCCGACCTGCTTCACCTCGTCGTATACCGGAACGGGTTTGCTGTCGATGCCGACCAGCACGCCGTGGTACTCCTCCTGCCCATTGGGAGCGGCACGCCACTGCCAGTATTCGACCGCATCGGAGCCGTGACCGATGGCCTGCCATGCGAGGTCGCGCGTCTGGCCTTTGTCGAGCGCGTTATTGGTGGGGCGCCAGTTCACGAAGGCCGGCTCGGTCTCCATCACCCAGAAGTTCTTCTGCTTGTAGCCGCGCGTCAGGTCGTGGCGCAGGCCGTTGTCGTAGGGATCGAGCACGTCGGTGCTGATGTAGTCGTCCCATGCGGCGATGTCGAGCACCGAGTGCTCCACGTACGAATCGAAACCGTCGAACCAGCCCATGGTGTTCGTGGTGATGAACTGGCGCTTGTCCGCGTGCGGGCGGATGGCGCGGATCTCGTTTTCCGAATAACTCTTCCAGGTCTCGCTGACGAAGTGCTTCCACTCGAGCAGCAGCGCCGGATTTTCGTCGGAGTTGTGCGCGGGAATCTGGTCGAAGTCGTTATACGACTGGCTCCAGTACGCGGCGGCCCAGTGCCTGTTCAGGTTGTCGATGGTGCCGTACTTCTGCTTGAGATAGGCATGCCACTGCGCAATGGCATCGGGATCGAAGGAGTCCGCGGCCAGTTCGTTGTCGAGCTGCCAGCCGACGACATCGGGGTTCTTCCCGAAGCGTTCCGCCATCTGCTCGGAGATCTTGTAGGCAAGCTCGCGATACTTCGTGCTCGCGAAAGAGAACTGCTGGCGATTGCCGTGCTCATCGCGGCGGCCGTCGTTATCGACGCGCAGCGTGTCGGGATACTTCTGCGTGAACCATGCGGGCGGCGCCGCAGTCGGTGTGCCGAGCACAACACAGATGTGGTGCTTCGCGGCGAGTGCGATCGCCTTCTCCAGCCATTCGAAGTGGTACTCGCCCTCACGCGGCTCCATGGTGCTCCACGCGAACTCTCCGACGCGGACGAGATGGATGTGCGCGGCTTCCATGCGCTCGAGATCGGGCTCCCACTGCGATTCGGGCCACTGCTCGGGATACCAGGCAGCACCCACCAGCAGCGGTGGCTGGTCCGCGTATTGTGTGGCTTGCGCCGAGGCGAAGGGCATCATCACCGTGGCAGAAAGCGCCGCGATGGCAGCGCGGCGGCAAAGCGAAGCAAGTACCGGCATTTCTATTGCTCCTTAAAGATGTGGGAAGCGAAACGGATTTGAAGAAGACAAGGTGAGTGACATCCAAATGCCACTCACCTCAGAGCGCTGCTTATTTCACCAGCACATTCGACGCCGGGTAGACCACGCCGTCAAGCACTGTCTCGATGACCGGCAGCGTCGGTGTTGCGGTGATCACCTCAACGCCGGAAGGGGTCACGATGGCCGTGTCCTCGACCTTGGCGCCGCGCAGGCTGGGGTTGTAGGCATAGGCCTGCGGCAGCGTAACCCGCTGCGCGCCTTCAGGCGTGATGATCCAGTCACGCTCGCCATAACCGCATGGGCCGCCCTGGTGATGCAGGCGGATGTCATCCGGGGCGCCCGCTGCGGCGAAGGCCTCGGCTGCCGCTGCATAGAGAGCGGACGAGGTTGCGCCGTCCTTGGTCGCGTGCAGCAGCGCTGCGTTGATTTTTGCTACGTGCTCGAAGTTGCGCAGCAGCTCAGCCGGCGGCTCGCCGAAGTGGACGAAGCGGGTGATGGAGATGACCAGCCCGGAGCGGCGTGCGCAGAGATTGAGCATGCCGTAGCGCTCCAGCACGCCAGAGCGCGGTACGGCATGCTTGTAGTTGTAGATGCGCTCGTCCGCGCCCATCAGCAGCACGGTTGGGGTAATGCCGCGGACCAGCAGCTCGAAGGAGATCTGCGCGGCCATCTCGTGCTCGGTCACGCCGGGCTCGAGATCTTCGAGCACCGCGACCGTGGCCTCAGCGGTCTCCACACCAAGCTGGCGGAAGCGGGCAATCTCTGTCTCGAGCAGCGGCGCGCGCAGGCCGGTCAGGTTGATGAGTTCGGCTCCGGGCTGCGGTGTGTCGGCGCCCAGGCGATCGCCCGCGAGCTCCCCGATGATGCCGGCAGGCGAACCCCACCACGGATACGTGACCAGCTCATAGCCGAGCCCTGCGAGCTCTTCGTGCGTGAGACGCGGCGCTTCGTTCTCGCTGGTGATGCAATATTTCCGGCCACCTTTCGTGATGAGAAAGGATGCGACCGCGGACTCCGATCCCAGCGCGACGCGGGCTTCGAACTGCCCGGCCGTGATCCAGGCCTGATTTTCGTTCCGGCTCAGCAGCACGGCGGAGAATCCGCGCTCTTCGAGGAAGGGAAGCAGGCGCTCAAACTTGATGGAGATTTCGCCTTCCCGGCTCTGTGCGGCGTCGGGGGCAGAGGCTAGGACGGACGTGGACTGCGGGACACTCTGGCTCATCAATTTCCTTCTGGTCAATCCGGCTGGGTGTGGCGCGATGGTGGTCTGGGGCCTATACGGCGAAGTGCCGTAGTAAATCGTTTTCTCTTGGGTCGCTGGACTGCTGGCACAAGTTTGCACGCGTGGGATCGTGCTTGCCAAGTTTTTGCGTAAATGCGGAGATTCGCCTCGCGCGGAATCCCTGACGGACGTGCCACAAACAAATTTCACACGATAAAAGCCCGGCTGGAAGCGCATCCTTTCCTGTTGACATGTTTTGTGAGTGGCGCGTATAAGTTGGCTCGTTTCGTGAATGTATGCGTTTCCATTAATGAATGAATGCGCTTACATGAATCG
This sequence comes from Silvibacterium sp., assembly GCF_047605705.1. NCBI lineage: Bacteria > Pseudomonadati > Acidobacteriota > Terriglobia > Terriglobales > Acidobacteriaceae > Silvibacterium > Silvibacterium sp. The sequence goes on from NZ_JASGFD010000044.1 coordinate 32,885, forward strand.
TAAATGAAACAACTTTTCCACGATTGAAACGGCTTCTCCGGCGCAGACTGGCGAGCCGCAGCAGTACCGAGAGACAAGCAGCACCGTAGGGCTTCGCGTGAAGGATTTTTCCAGGAGGCAAGGATGAACGCAGGGATTCAGTGGAGGAGCCGTCTGGCGCTAATGTGCCTGGGGCTTCTGCTCGCATGCCATTGGGCGGGCGCACAAACGGTATATGGCACGCTGGTCGGCACGGTTGCCGACTCCACGGGGGCGGTGGTGCCCGGGGCACAGGTCGTCGCTACCGAAACGCAGTCGGGCTTCAAGCTGCAGGCCACGACAAGCTCGGCGGGCACCTTCCGGTTTCCCGAAGCTGCCATCGGCACCTACAACCTCGCGGTGACGGCCACCGGCTTCCAGGCGCAGCAGCTCACCGGCGTAAAGGTGAACCTGCAGGTGACCACGGCGGTGAATGTCACGCTGCAGGTTGGCTCGGCCACGCAAACGGTCACGGTCGATGCATCGTCGCAGCAGTTGCAGACGGCAAGCTCCGATATCACCGGATCGATCACCGAGCAGCAGTACAACGATCTGCCGCTGGCGCTTGGCGGCGTGGGCGCGTTGCGTTCGCCGGAGGCCTTCATCTTCCTCTTACCCGGCAACACTGGCCCCGGCACAGCGAACAGCAACAACGGCGTCTTTGAGAGCAAGATCGCCGGCGGCCAGGATTACGGCGCCGAAGTGCTGATTGATGGTCTCAGCCAGCAGCGCAGTGAAAACGGCTCGTCCTTCGACGAAGAGGCTCCTTCGGTCGAGAACCTGAAAGAGCTGACGGTAACCGACGCGGTCCCTCCAGCCGAGTACAACCGCACGACCGGCGGCTTTGAGAACTTCACCACCAAGAGCGGCGGCAACAGCTACCACGGCACAGCCTTCGAGCTCTTCCGCAACACCGATCTCGATGCGAACTCGTGGCTGAACGGCGGGCTTGAATCGTATAACTGCGCGGGAGCGAACGATACCCCGGCCTGCCGCTCCACCTATGCAACTCCGGTCGATCGCAAGAACGATTTCGGCGGCAATCTCGGCGGTCCCATCTGGATACCGAAGCTCTACAACGGGAAGGACAGGCTGTTCTTCTTCTACGGCTGGGAGCAGATCCGTTACTCGGTCGGCGCGATTACGACGGCGACCGTTCCCACGGCGGCGGAGCTTGGCGGCGACTTCTCAGCGCCGGCTCTCTTCAACACCTCGAACATCGTAGGCACGAACCCCTGCGATGGAACGCCGGTTTACCAGGGGCAGATTTTCGACCCTTCGACCACGCGCACGGTGAATGGCGTGGAGTGCCGCACCGCATTCCCGGGCAACAAGATCCCCGGGGGCTTCTCGCCGGCGGCGCTGAAGCTGCTGAGTTATTTCCCGCAGGCGACGAACAGCAACGTCTTCAATAACTACGTGCTTTCGAGCACGTCTCCGATTCAGAACACCACCTACACCCTGCGCATCGACGCGAACCTGACGGCGAAGAGCAAGCTGTGGAGCTCCTACAGCACGCGCGATAACAACCGCGTTTCGGGCACACCGCAGATTCTGCCGTATCCGATCGATCCCAACACCTGGAAGCAGGACTTTGACACGCACTTCTGGCGCCTGGGCTGGGATTACTCGCTCACGCCAAACCTGCTCAACCACCTGATTGTCGGCACCAATCGCAGCAACAGCATCAATTACGCCTTCCCGTTGTTTAACAAGATCAATTACACCGAGCAGGCGGGCATCGGGAATGCAGACTCGTTCAACTTCCCGCAGATTACCAACGGCGTAACGACCAACGAGGGCAATCCGGCGCAGAACGACGACAACATCGATAACGGTATCCGCCTTGTCGACAGCGTGACGTGGCAGAAGGGCGCGCACAGCCTCACCTTCGGCGTGGACATGCGCTACCAGCAGTACTCGCCGATCGACGGCAACTCTCCCGTGATCAACTTCTGCACGGGGCAGACATCGGCTTATACCGGCTCCGCGAACAACGGCAACGGACTGGCCAGCGAGCTGCTCGGCAATGCCTGCGGCGGCAGCCAGAACCTCTACTCACACCAGTCGCGCTGGATCTCCTGGTACTACTCCGGCTATGTGCAGGACGACTGGAAGGTGAACCGCAACCTGACGCTGAACCTGGGCGTGAACTACAGCGTCGATGTCCCGCGGCACGAAGCGTTGAACTACACCTCGAATTTCAGCGCGACGGCGACCGATCCGGAATATGGTGTACCCGGCGCGCTGGTCTTTGGCACGCAGTGCAACGGTTGCAATGCGAAGTGGGCCGATACGTACTACAAGGACATTGCGCCACGCCTGGGTTTTGCCTACACTCCGCCGTGGCTCAACACCAAGACGGTGCTGCGCGGCGGCTTCGGCATCCTCTACGGACCGCTGCAGTATGACGACTTCGGCGGCTCGATGAATGCAGGCTACAAGTCCAGCCCCACCTTCCCCTCGAAGAACGGCTTCGATCCGTCCTTCCAGATCGACAGCGGATATCCGGCGTTCGCTTCTCCGCCGGATCTCGATCCCGGCCTCTATAACGGCTCCTATCTGCCTGGCTCTTATATCGAGAAAAAGGCTGGCCGTCCGGCGGCGATCTACAACTGGGATATGCAGGTGCAGCAGCAGCTGGCGCAGGATCTGGTGCTGACCATCGGCTACGTGGGCAGCGCAGGCCAGAACCTGCAGGCGAACAACCAGAACATCAACAACATTCCTTACAACAAGGAATTCTCAACCGGCGGTAATACGCTGAATGCGCAGCTGATGAACAATCCCTATGGGGTGGCTGTGCCGTTCACCGGTTACTTCAACCTGTGGGGCGATGGCGTCACCGTGCAGCAGGCGCTGCGTCCGTTCCCGCAGTATGACTACATCGACTCAGGCTGCTGCCTGCAGGCGACCGGTCATTCGAGCTATGAAGCATTGCTGGTTTCGTTGGCGCGGCAGTTCCACAACGGCCTGAGCCTGCAGGCGTCGTACACCTTCTCAAAGAATGAGAATGACACCGACAGCGCTCTGCCCAACACCAACCCCGGACAGCCCCAGGTGCAGAACCCCGCGAATCTGAAGGAAGAAAAGGCCATCAGTATTCAGGATCTGCCCAACAGCTTCGTCGTCAGCTATCTCTATGAGCTCCCGTTCGGCAAGGGGAAGAAGTGGCTCAACCACGGGATCGCTAGTTACACGCTGGGTGGATGGAAGATCGGCGGCGTGCAGCGTTATCAGAACGGTCAGCCTCTGGCCTTCTGCTGCACGGTCGGCATTCCGGGCTGGGAACAGTCCATCCGGTATGACGAGATCTCGGGGGCGAGTGTCAAGAGCGCCGCGTACAAGCGGGGCTGGAGACACGTCAATCCCTTCTCGTATCTCAACGGCGGCGTCGGCAGCGATCCAAACAGCAACAGCTTCTTCAACGGATCGGACACCAGCGCTTCGACCTATCAGAAGGCCAACCCTGCTTTCCATGACCAGAATGCAGCAGTGAATGTTACAAATGCGATCGCTGGAAACAACGTGCCTTACGAACTCGGCAATACGCCGCGTGTCACCGGCATCCGCATGCCGAAGTGGCTCAGCGAAGACTTCAGCCTGCTCAAGGACATTCCCATTCACGAGAGTCTGGACTTCGAGTTGAAGGCCGAATTCCTCGACGCCTTCAATCGCCACTACTTCTCGCCGCCGGATACGAATCCCGCAGACTTCGGGTTCGGCGTTCCGACGGCTATCGAAAACGGCCCCAGAAATATCCAGATCACCGGACGTCTCCGGTTCTGAGTGTTTCCCGATGAGTGACTTGGCCCGGCTCCCGCCGGGCCATTTTTTTCTGCTTCGCGCAGAGCGGTTTCCTTCGGCCTCCGCTCCCTTCGGTCGCGGGTCTGGAGTTCTTATTATGGCCGGAACGAGGGTCTGCGGGATTCGTGCTCTCCCGCGTCTCAGAATCGAGACGTGGGGCACCCGAATTTACGCTTATTGAAAGAGAACCGCAGGTTTCTCCACTGCGCTTCGCTCCGGTCGGAATGACAGAGCTTGTTGTTACTGGCACAGGGGGGCTGAAGCCCTTTCGAGATTATCCGGTATTGGCAAGGCTAAAGCCGCGCCCTGATACTTCTCGTCTGAGCTCTGAGCCCTACCTACCGCACATGCCTTCGGTACAGCCAATCGGACGCAGATAGAGCCGTGCTGTGAGCACGACCAGCGCGATCCAAAGGAGGTCCGCGCCGAGCAGATGCAGCATCTGCAGCGCAACGGGGGCGAGCAGTGCGAGGTCCGCGAAGCCCAGCCAGTATTGCAGCACGAGCAGACCGATGACGCCGGCAGCGAGACCGCGATTGGCGACCGAGTGGAAGGCGCGGAAGACGATCCAGACAATGAAGGCTCCGGCCACGAGGCTGATGACCGGATGCAGCCAGCGCAGGTGTACCAGTGTCGGCGAGTCCGCGGCGAAGTCTTCGAGGATGGCTGCGCGAACATTGGGCGAGGGGTAGAGTGTGTCCGCGAGCGCGGCCAGGGCACCAAAGATGCCGGTGATAATCACGGCAAGGAGGCCGGTGATGGCCAATGTGGGCCTGCGCATCTCCACACTGCCGCGCATAAAACCGCGCTCACGCGAAAGAAAGTGCGCAGTGAGGGTCATCGCCCCAACCATGAGCAGGGTGTTGGCCAGGTGCAGGGCGAGATAGACGCCGCGCGAGGCCGATTGATCGGTAGCCGTCTTGCCGAGCAGTACGAGAAGCGCGCCGAGGAGAGCCTCGTTCAAGGTGAGCACCAGCGCTGCGACGGCGGCTGCGCGTGCCAGGTGCCGTTTTGCGGTCGCGCGGACGGTCCACACCAGCAGTGCCACGATGGCGATCAGAGCGACGCCGCTCATGGAGCGGTGCGCAAACTCGATGATGGTCGAGATGGTCGGATGATGCTGAATCACCGAACCGTTGCACAGCGGCCAGTGATCGCCGCAGCCTGCGCCGGATCCGGTGGCTCGCACTGCTGCTCCCCAGATGATGACGAGGACGTTGTAGGCCACCACGCCCCAGGCAAAGCGGCGAAGGCCCCGCGCAGGTTGTTGCACCGGCAGCGAGGTCGCAGGAAAGGGTGCGGACACAGCGTTCATGGCGACTCCACTTCTATTTTAGCGGGCGGGCAGGCAACTTCTGGCAATCCACGGTAATCTGTCCCAATCTATGAAGAACTCACGGGCATTTAGCTTCCTGCTGGCCGCCACCCTTCTCGGTGGGACCGGTTCGATCGTCTTCGCACAGGATTCCGGAGCGAAGCAGGACATCAAGACCGCCGGCACCGACACCAAGGATGCGGCCAAGGACACCGGTCACGCGGTAAAGAGCGGCACGGAGAAGGGATACAGCAAGACCAAGAGCGGTACCAAGACAGCGGCGAAGGACACCAAGAGCGGCACGCACAAGGCCTACGATAAGACCAAGGAAGGCAGCACCAAGGCTTACGACAAGACCAAGGAAGGTACCGAAAAGGCCGCCGACAAGACCAAGGAAGGCACGGAGAAGGTATTCGCTCCGAAGAAGGAAGCCGGCTCCAAGGCTAAGGACAACGCGCACCAGGCAGAGACCAAGGCTTCGGACAAGACCAAGGAAACCGACCAGAAGGTGAACGACGCAGCGCCCCAGGCGTAAGTGTCGTTACGAATCTCTTCTCAGACCAGCCGGGCGTAGAAGTACATGCCCAGTCCCACGCTGAAGAGATAACCGCCATAGAGTGCGTGCTCCACTGAGGAGGTAAGCAGCGACCGAGTTCGCTGCTGCCTCCAGGCAAAGAGCAATCCGCCGGGGAAGGTGAGCGCGATCGCGACCCAGTTGTGGAAGACAAGGTGCATCATCGCGAAGCAAGCGGCGCTGAGCAGAATCAGCGCCGTTTCCTTTTGCCTCTGCGGGACAAGTTCGCGGTAGCGATGCATCACGAAGACGCGATAGACAAGCCCCTGCGGATAAACCGAGAGCACCGGGTAGAGCAGCATGATGAGCGTCCACAGCACCGGGTGATGCCGCACCAGGGTGAATAGCTGCGCAGGCGCGAACTTCCAGACTAAAAGTGTGAGCAGGAGGGCGGCGGCCGAAAACAACGTGAGCATTGTGGCCAGCGAGCCGGGTAGCGCGTTGCGATTCCACAGCTGCGTACGCTGGAACGTCGGATCGCTCCGCAATGTGACTGTGCAGTAGATGGCGAGGGCCCACAGCAGGGGCATCGGCGGCAGAAATGGCGGGAGCAGGAAGAGCGCCAGCGGCACGAGCAGAAACAACAGCAGCAGTTCTGTAAACAGCACCCAGCGCATGCTCGGCTTCACTGCCTGCTTGCTCTCTTGCGTGTTGTCATTCCGACCGGAGCGACCATGGAGCGCCAAAGGGCGCGAAGTGGAGGAACCTGCTGTTGTGCCTTTTCATCGAATCATCTCCATCATGAAAGCCAAACCGCAGATCCCTCCGCTTCGGTCGGATGACAACCAGCCTTAGCCCGCGGCCAGTTCCTTCGCGCGCTGCGCGGCCCGCATCACGGCCTTGATCAGCGTCACGCGCAGGCCGCCTTCTTCGAGTTCGAGGATGCCGTCGATGGTGCAGCCGGCGGGCGTTGTTACCGCGTCCTTCAACAGCGCCGGATGGTAGCCCGTCTCAAGCACCATCTTGGCCGAGCCGAAGGTCGTCTGCGCGGCCAGCAGTGTAGCGATATCGCGCGGCAGGCCCACCTTCACGCCCGCTTCGGCGAGCGATTCCAGAATGATGTAGATGAAGGCCGGACCGCTGGCCGAGAGACCGGTGACCGCGTCCATGTGCTTTTCATCGACGATCACGGTGCGGCCGACGGTCTCGAAGATACGCTCGGCAAGCGCCATTTGCGCGTCGGAAACAAAACGGCCGCGGCAGAGCGCCGAGACGCCCGCGCCCAGCATGGATGGCGTATTCGGCATCGAGCGAATGACCGGGATTTCGATGCCCGCCGCCTCTTCGATCGCGCCGGTCTTTACCGATGCCGCGAACGAGATGAGCAGCTTGTTCGGCGTGAGCGCGGGGCGGATCTGCGCGATAAGGTCGGGGATCTGGAAGGGCTTCACGCCCAGCAGGATGATGTCGGCCTGCTCGGCCACGGCGAGGTTGTCTGTGGAAACCTCGACACCCCACTGCGCGGAGAGGACGGCGGCGCGCTCAGGGTGCGCGACGGTCGCCAGCAGCTGTTCGGGGGTGAGAATCTGCTGCTTCAGGAAGGCTTGCAGCAGGATGCCGCCCATCTTGCCGGCACCGAGCACGGCTACACGTAATGAGGAGAGGTCTGGATTCATAACCGCAGTATTCATGCTGGAATCAGAGTACAGGAGCCCTGGTTTTCTTCAGGTCCGCAATTTGCGCGGGTCCAGTCCGGGAAGCGTAAGCAACTCCTGCACGAGGGCGGAAAGCCGCGCCAGTTCGACCGAGGCTTCCTCGCCGAGCCTGCGTGCTTCCTCTCCGTAGCTGCCGGATGCCGCCAGGTAGAGCTGATTTGTGAGCCCCTGCAGCGGGTTGTTGATGCGGTGGGCCAGTTCGTTCGCCATGGCAGCCGCGGCGGTGGCGCCTGCCTGCTCCACCAGGAGCTGATGTTGTTCGCGATGCCGCATGCCCATGGCGGCGAAACCGGCAAGGGTTTGCATCAGCTCGCAATCGTCCTGGTTGAAGGCTTCCCGCCGTCCATGCGCCATCACAAAGATGGTGCCGCGCGTCTTCTCCGTGTTCCATGGCAGCAGCAGGCCATCGGTGACTGGAGGAGCGGTGACGCCGAGGATGTCGAAGAAGCGCTTGCCTACGCGGAAAAGCTGTGGGTGGTCGCGCTCGAGACAGATGCTGCACGCGCTCGGATAGCGGGGAAGCGAGGCATCCAGGAAGGCGGAATACTCTCCGGCCGCGGCGATCCACCGGAAGTAGTCGTCATCCGTGGGGTTCTCCCGTTCGATGCTGATGCCCGCGCTGTCCGCGCCGCATAGCTCGACCGCAAGCTCTGTGAGTTCCTGCAAAAGCCGATCGGGCGTAGTGAGAAAGATGCGGGCGAGCCGGCGCAGCCCTTCAATGTGGAGGGCGGGATCAGAGTGCTGCCCGCTGTCTCCCCTGGGACTTATTTCGCGGTGACGGCCTGCTGCGAGGCCCAGCTCTTCACGCGCTGATCGAGGACGTCGAGCGGCAGAGCGCCGGAATCGAGCACCTCGTCATGGAAGGCCTTGAGGTCAAACTTCGGCCCCAGCGTCTTCTCCGCATCCGCGCGGAGTTCGAGCAGTTTCAGCTGGCCGATCTTGTAGCCGAGTGCCTGTCCCGGCCACGCAATGTAGCGGTCGACTTCGGACTGCACGGTCGCGTCGTCGAGGCCGGAGTGGTCCTTGAAGTACTGCACCATCTGCTCGCGCGACCAGTGCTCGGAGTGGACGCCGGTATCGACCACGAGGCGGATGGCGCGGAAAACGTCTGTCTCAAGCCGGCCGTAGTCGGAGTAAGGATCCTGGTAGAAGCCGACTTCCTTGCCCAGTCGCTCCGCGTAGAGTCCCCAGCCCTCGGTGTAAGCGGTATAGCCGAGATATTTACGGAACTCCGGAAGGCCGGTCAGCTCCTGCGCGATGGAAATCTGCAGGTGATGGCCGGGCAGGCCTTCGTGGTAGGCGATCGACTCGACGTTGGCAAGCGAGCGATGCTGCACATCGTAAGTATTTACGTAGACCGTACCTGGGCGGCTGCCATCGGGCGTGCCGCGCTCGTAGTACGCGGGCGCCTGGTCCTTTTCGATGAAGGCCGGAACCGCTTCAACCGCGAGCGGCGCCTTCGGCAGACGGCCGAAGAGGTCGGGCAGCTTCGTCTTCATCCTGTCGATGTCGGTGCGGTAGGCATCGAGGTACTGGTCCTTCGTGGTCGGATGCAGCTTGGGATTCGCGGCCACGGATGCACGCAGATCAGCGACCGTCTTGAAGCCGAGTTTCTGCGCAATGACCAGCATCTCTGCTTCGTCGCGCTTTACTTCGTCGAGGCCGATCTGATGAATCTGCTGC